>NZ_JAZBJZ010000059.1:0-29925 GCF_036349135.1 Tumidithrix elongata BACA0141 | reverse complement strand
CTTCTCTCTTTTTATTTTCGTTTTTCGTCTCTGACTGATTTTTAGAGGTGCCCTAGAGTAATTTGTCTCACCTCAAAATATATCACGACCGAGCTACAAGCATTAGCTGAGAGATTCCAGTACCTTGTGGCGTGCAAGTTTTCCAGATGCTGTTTTAGGCAGGCGATCGACCCGATGGATGGCTTTAGGGAGTTTGTATTTAGCCAGATCGCGACTCAGACAGAATTCTCGAATTTCCGTCACTGTGAGAAATTCTGTTGTTACAAGCACAGCTACGACGATTTGCCCCCACTCGCGATCGCTTACCCCCACCACACAGGCGTCTTGAATCGCAGGATGTTGCATTAAAATCTCTTCTAGTTCCGCAGGATAGATATTCTCCCCGCCACTGATAATTAAATCAGTACGCCGACTGACCACATATAAAAACCCTTCAGAATCTACATAGCCCAAATCCCCAGTATGTAACCAACCATCTCGCAAAGTTTCGGTTATGGAGGAATTCACATAGCCAGC
The DNA here is from genome assembly GCF_036349135.1 of Tumidithrix elongata BACA0141. Taxonomy (NCBI): domain Bacteria; kingdom Bacillati; phylum Cyanobacteriota; class Cyanophyceae; order Pseudanabaenales; family Pseudanabaenaceae; genus Tumidithrix; species Tumidithrix elongata. The sequence continues at coordinate 29,409 of NZ_JAZBJZ010000059.1, read as the reverse complement.
CATCACATTCGTTCCCTTCACCAAAATCTGTCCGATTTCTCCGATAGGGAGTTCTATCTCAGGGAAATCGATAGAAACAATTCTTACTTGGCTACATTGTAAAGGCTGACCTACTGAACCTCGTTTACACATCACATCTTGCGGTGATAGGGTGGCGATTTGCGAAGCTGTCTCTGTCATGCCATAGGTAGGCATAATTGGTAACTTGAGCTCTAGACATCGTTCTAGCAGTTGCTGATTCGGAGCCGCCCCCCCTAGTAGAATGCCTCGCAATTTCCTCCATTCCTCTATTTGCATGGATACATCGCTTTGACTCAGTCGGTCGAGAATGCGGGTTAGCATGGTTGGCACGAGGGAAATTAGCGTAATCTTGCCCATTGCGATCGCTTGGATTACCCGCTCTAAATCAAAGCGCGGTTCTAATGTAATTGTGGAACCATCAAGTACGCTGCGCCAAATAATCGATAGTCCTCCTACGTGAAATAACGGTAGGCACACTAGCCAGTTATCCCTAGTGTCAGTGTCTAGGTTCTGAGCGGATGCGATCGCACTGTGGAAATGATTGCCATAGGTCAACTGTACGCCCTTAGGCTTTCCTGTCGTACCTGATGTATAAATAATTGCTTGAATTGACTCTAGATCGATATCTGGAATAAAATCCTGACTGATTCGCTGTTGGGAATCCCTGTCAGCCTGTTTCACAGCTTCGATCTCAATCAGCTTCAAGCCTTCTGTTTGGTCTCCTGTTTGGAATCGCTCGATAACTTCGCAAGCTTTCTCTTCCGTTCTTCGATCGTAGATGAGAAACTTGGTTGCACTGTCTTGCATTTGCCAGTTTAATTCTTTCGCACTTAACCGAGTATTGAGTAAAACCGCAATGCTGCCCAACTTTGCCAAAGCATAAATCAAAAAAATATAATTCCCATGATTTTCCATGAGAATACCAACTCGACAGCCATACCCAATTCCCTGTTCTGACAAATTCCTAGCAATTTGGATCGCTTCAGCTTCCATCTCAGCATAACTCCAGACCCTATCAGCAAAGATAAGAGCAGTGCGATCGCATGTCTGTATTGCTCTCTGGGTTAACCAGTTTAAATTTGGTGCGATCGGCATTATCAAAACCACTTATTCCCTTCGCTAACGAACTGTTTCTAGGAATGTTACTCTGAAAATTTGCATACGATAAATAGCCGATCGCATCAATAATCTGTTTTGTAAATTTATTTTGTAAGCGATACAGTACGCTACCGATCCGCAAGTTGTCTTAGATCTTCTTTGAGTGACGCGGAATCAAGTATCTATCAAAGCAGATCGGCAGCCCTTTGCAGAAGAACCAACTTCCATAGAGCCTAAATTATAGAAAAGTGGTTCTCCGAATTCCTAGCTAGGAATGAATTTCAGCGAGACCCCATTCATGCAGTAACGTAGTCCAGTCGGGTTAGGCCCATCATTAAATACATGCCCAAGATGACCTCCACAGCGTTTGCAGTGAACTTCTGTACGGGTCATAAACAAAGACCTATCGACAGTAGTTCCGATCGCGCCGTCAAGGGGAGCATAAAAGCTCGGCCAACCCGTACCACTATCAAATTTCGTGGTTGATGAGAATAAAGGCAAGTCACAACCCGCACAAACAAAAGTACCTTTACCATATTCTTTGTCAAGAGGGCTGGTATGAGAGCGTTCGGTTCCATGCTTGCGGAGTACGCGAAATTGCTCGGGCGTAAGGAGTTGCTTCCACTCTTCTTCGGTTTTCATGATTTCAAATTTGTCTGCTGCCACTGCTGTTCCTATGTTTTCAGAGTTTTGGGTTTCAGAATTATTAGATTGAAAGCGAGATAACAAAACAACACTAACGGCTGCCGTACCTGCTAAGAGAAATGTGCGTTTCTTCATAGTTTTAATTATAAGGCTGTGTTGATATTTATGGGGGCAAGTCTTCCCGTAAGGGCAATTCATGAATTGCCCTTACGGAAAAGCGATACACAGATCGATCGAGGACTTTAGGGCAGTCATTACAGAACCTGCCAAAATCGCACTTGCCAAAATTGAGGTTAGTTTCATCGTGATTTTTCCTATCGATCGCAGTTTTGTCTTGTCATTACTATTACGAGTTAGGTCTCAATTTGGATGAAAATGAGGTTTGCTTGCGATTGCATCGTGCCAACTTAAGCCACAATCCCGCCTTTAAAAGTGCAAGCTGAAAACAAAACTACTATCCAAGCATATTTAGGACAACACTAAGTTATCGCGATGCACGACCGTGTCTTCGCCTTCAAAGCCCAATAGGCGCGGGATATCTTCAGACTGATAGCCTAAGATCCGTTCGATTTCGTTACTACTATAGTTCGCGATCCCCCTTGCAATTTCTTTGCCTTCGGAATCGCACAGACCGATCGCATCTTGAGCGTCAAATCGTCCTTCCACTTTGGTAATGCCTGCGGGTAAGAGCGATCGACCTAAATTCATCACCGCTTTTACTGCACCATCATCCAAAAATATTTTGCCCAATGGAACCATACCATAGGCAATCCAGCGCTTCCTTGCGGTTACGGTGCGGGGTTGCGCGGCAAATTGCGTACCAATATTCTCTCCTTCTAGAATCCGCAAAATACTATCGGGGGCATCACCTTTAGTGATGACGGTCTTTACCCCTGCGGCGGCGGCAATCCGCGCAGCGGCAAGCTTTGTATTCATGCCACCCGTGCCCCATTCCGTTCCTCCCCTTGCGGGTAGTTTTTCAGAGGCAGCTTCGTTTAAAATCTGAATTAAATCGGGTAACTGGTCGGACTCCACAAACTCAATCGGTTTAGCGTCTATATCTTGGCGAGGGTCAGCAGAATAGAGGCGATCGACATCGGTGAGTAAAAACAGCCAATCGGCTTCGATCAAACTTGCCACTAAGGATGAGAGCGTATCGTTATCGCCAAACTTGAGTTCGTCCACCGCCACCGTATCGTTCTCATTCACGATTGGGACAACCCCTAAATTCAGCAGTTCCGTAAAGGTGGAATGCACGTTGATGTAATGTTGCCGCTGAATTAGATTTGCCCGAGTCAGTAAAACCTGCGCGACAGGTTGATTTAATGTGCCAAAAAAATCGTCGTAAATCCGCATTAATCGCCCCTGCCCCACCGCTGCCACGGCTTGCTTGAGTGCAATATGGGTCGGTCGCCCCTTCATCCCCAATCTGGCACAACCAACGCCAACTGCCCCAGAGGACACCAAAACCACCCGATGTTCTTGGCGGCGCAATTGTGTAATGACCTCGACCAGCCGAGCGATCGCGGCGATATGTAAATCCCCAGTTTCAGGTTTGGTAAGGCTAGAAGTACCAATTTTGATGACGATGGTTTGCGTTTGCATGAATAAAACCAAATTTTTTAGTTTGTTACAGAAAATGCAACAGTTAAGTCTAACGATAATCGAGCCGCTATATTGAACAGTTAGATTGGGTCAAAATTTCTTTGCTATTGATCTTAGTTTTACCCAGCCAGTTAGAAATTCTCCTACTGTGAGGTCAGGAATCATGTTGCCACTAACGTTACCTAAGTTTGCCCTACCCAAAATCCTATCGAAAATTAGGCTCCCTCAAGACGCACGAGACTATCAAATCTTATTTTTATCACTTTTTCTGATCTTGGGTGTGAGCACTAGAGATTGGACGCTACACCCCGATCTGATGTTATTGGTATTCGGCGTTTGCTGGCTAACTCAAGCAGTGGCGGTTGTATTCACGCAGGCGATCGCACCAAAGTCTATGCCACAGGAGCAATTAGGTAAATTTCCCTTAAATATTCCTAACCCTACCTATTTTTCCCATCTCCAAAACCTAGGGAGTTTGCGGAGTGCTACGATTACAGCCTTGGGGCTATGTTTGCTTTTACGCTCTGATAGTTATGTGACGATGGCTGTGGCAGCTTTTCTGGCAATTATCAGTAAGTTTATCTTTCGTTTAAATGGAAAGCACTGGTTTAACCCTGCCAATTTTGGCATTGTGGCGGCACTGAGCTTAGGCGAACATGCTTGGGTGTCTCCTGGGCAGTGGGGCGATGATAGTTGGTACGCTTTGCTATTCCTCGGGTTGGGTGCTTTGATTCTAAAGCGCGTGGGACGCTGGGACACCAGTATTACTTTTTTAGGAGCTTACGCCCTCTTAGAGGGAGTTCGCAATCTATGGCTGGGGTGGACGTTTGACGTACTCGCCCATCGCCTCATGAGTGGCTCATTGTTGCTATTTGCCCTATTCATGGTTACCGATCCGCGCTCAATTCCCAATGCTCGTATCGGTCGGATTGTTTGGGCAGTAGCGATCGCAGTTCTCACCTTTGTGTTACGCAATCAGTTTTACATCGCGGATGCCATGTTTTATGCCCTATTTGCCCTGTCACCCTTGACCCTGCTCTGCGATCGGATTTGGTCGGGTTCTAAATTCTCATGGTCGCCTCGGTTACCAGAATTAGCGATCGCCCGTTCTTAGAGCGTGTTTGAGAAGTTTTACCCCCTCTAGCTCCCCCTTGCACTAGCCGCGAAGCGACTTCCCGCAGGGTAGGGGGAGGATTTAAGTTTCCCCCCTTTGCAAGGGGGGATTAAGGGGGGTAAAAGTAGAAATTTATACGAGAGACCAGACTTCTCAAACACTCTCATAAACCCCATTCCCTGAATGTGTCTGTAGTCCGTTCTTCATCTGCCCAAAATCTATTGCCCAGAATCTATCGATCTCTGACTCAATATGAAACCCTTACGTATTCTCATCAGTCTTATTCTGACTGGCTTTCTCCTTTTGAGTTTCACGCCCACAGCCCTTGCTTTTTGTGGCTTTTATGTTGCCAAAGCTGATTCCAGTCTCTATAACAAAGCCTCTCAGGTGGTGATTGCCCGCGATGGCGATCGCACAATTCTCACGATGTCAAATGACTACCAAGGGGAGATGAAAGATTTCGCTTTGGTAGTTCCCGTTCCAGTCGTACTCAAACAAGAACAAGTTCGCATTGGCGAATCAAAAGTGATCCAGCGACTCGATGCCTTTAGTGCGCCGCGTTTGGTGGAATATTTTGACTCCGATCCTTGCATGGTTAGGACGTACCAATCTGAAGATAGAGTGATGAAAGCAGCTCCTTCGGCAAGTGCTGATGTCTCTAGGCGGCGACAGAGCCAAGGCGTGACAATTGAAGAGCAGTTTACTGTTGGTGAATATGACATTCTCATTCTCAGTGCCGAAGAATCGGACGGACTGGAATCTTGGCTAACCGAAAATGGCTATCGCATCCCCAAAGGCGCAAAGGATCTATTGCAGCCTTACATTCTCCAGAAAATGAAATTTTTCGTAGCAAAAGTAAATCTCAAAGAACAGCAAAAAACTGGTTCTCAGTTCCTCCGCCCAATTATGATGGCATTTGAATCCCCTCGATTTATGTTGCCAATTCGATTGGGAATGGTGAACGCGCAAGCCGATCAAGATTTACTGATTTACGTTTTGTCACCCAAAGGTCAAGCCGATTTAACCAACTATCGCATGGTCAAAATTCCCTCTGGCGATAATATTCCAACCTATGTCAAAGGTGAATTTGCCAATTTCTATAAATCGATGTTCCAGACCTCTTACGATCGCGAAAATCGCAAGGTCGCATTTCTGGAATATGCATGGGATATGAGTAGTTGCGACCCTTGTTCGGCAGATCCGCTCACACCAGAAGAACTCAGGCAAGCTGGCGTATTTTGGCTGGATTCACCTAGTGACACTTCTCAACCTCAAATCATGCCAAGAGGTCGAAGACCCCGACCTAATTCTGGTGGTGTGTTTATTTCGCGCATCCACGTTCGTTACACCCGCGACAAGTTCCCTGAAGATTTGATGTTTAAGGAAACCACAAATCGCGAGCAATTCCAAGGTCGTTATGTAATGAACCACCCGTTTACGGGCGATACAAAATGCGAAGCTGGGCTGCAATACAAAAAATCCCTACCGAAGCGATTTGAAGGTGAAGCACAGACATTATCGAAGCTCACGGGCTGGCAGATTAGCGATATTCGCAAAAAAATGAATCTCGTTGAAGTGTTCACACCGACTTCCACAAACTCTTCTAAGACTTTATGGAGCAGCTTTGAGGACTGGTGGCAAGATATCTTGATTCGATTTGTGAATACGTAAACGGGTTTTCAGTTGTCGGTAAAGAAGTTGTCAGTTAGACAGAAGCTATCAGCTTTTGAATTCCTTGCTTTTCAAGACAATATACCGATAAGGATACCTTTTTTGCTAGACGATCTTAACAACTGAAAACTGATAACTGAAAACTAATAACCATGAAACCCCTACGAATTCTCATAGGCTTAATTCTCTCTAGTATTCTGCTTTTAAGCTTTACCCCTTCTGTTTTAGCCTTTTGTGGTTTTTATGTGGCAAAAGCGGATGCCAGTCTCTATAACAAAGCTTCGCAGGTGGTGATTGCACGAGACGGCGATCGCACGATTCTCACAATGGCAAATGACTATCAGGGCGATATGAAAGACTTCGCTCTCGTCGTTCCCGTTCCTACGGTGCTCAAACAGGAGCAAGTACGCATTGGCGAGTCCAAGATTATCGAGCGACTCGATGCATTTAGCGCGCCGCGTTTGGTGGAATATTTTGACTCCGACCCCTGTGCTGTCTACAATCGCGCCTTAGAATCAAGTGCTATTCCATCTCCAACTACTCGTGGCTTTGGTGGAGATTTAAGAGGAAGAAACGAACTCGGCGTTACGATCGAAGCCCAATTTACCGTGGGTGAGTACGACATTCTCATCCTCAGCGCAGAGGAATCCGATGGTTTGCAAACATGGCTCATCGATAATGGCTATCGCATTCCAGAGGGAGCAGAGCAATTGCTGCAGCCTTACATTCGTCAGAACATGAAATTCTTTGTGGCGAAGGTGAATCTTAAGGAACAACAGAGTACAGGCTCGAAGTTTTTGCGTCCAATCATGATGGCGTATGAATCACCCAAATTCATGCTGCCGATTCGCTTGGGCATGATCAATGCTTCTGGCGATCAAGATTTATTGGTGTACGTACTTTCTCCCTCGGGACAAGCGGAAGTTACCAACTATCGCACGGTGAAAGTTCCCTCAGATGCGGAGATTCCTGTATATGTCAAAGAGGAATTTAGTAACTTCTATAAGTCGATGTTTAAGACTGCCTACGTTAAAGAAGATCGTAAGGTAGCCTTTTTAGAATACGCTTGGGATATGAGTAGTTGCGATCCTTGTTCGGCAGATCCGCTCACCCAAGAGGAATTGCAAAAAGCTGGTGTATTTTGGTTGGATTCGCCCAGTTCATCTGTTCCCAATCTAAATTCTAGCTTTAGAAGAAGTAGACCCCAACCTACCTCTAGTCGCGTATTTATTTCTCGCTTTCACGTTCGCTATAGTCGCGACAAGTTCCCTGAAGATTTGATGTTTAAGGAAACGACAAATCAAGAATTCTTTCAAGGTCGCTATATCCTGCGCCATCCTTTTGAAGGGGCAGCCCAATGCGAAGGGGGTCAACAATATCAAAAATCTCTACCTGTCCGATTTGAGCAAGAGGCAAAAACTTTGGCACAGTTGACAGGATGGAATATCCAAGATATCCGTCGCAAGCTGAAGTTACCTGCAACGCAATCAGGTAGTGGTAGTTCTTTCTGGCGTAGAATCTGGAAATAAATCAAAGACTTCGTTGGGGGATTTCCTTTCCCAGATATTGAACTGGTACTAGGAGGGATAACCCCTCCTTTTTTACGCATAAGTGGCTGCTAGACGTTAGACCAATTTAAAGACTGAATCTATAGCAATCCTATTTGATTTGTGGGTAGAGGCAGTATATGAATTGCCCCCTATTGAAAAGTTAAAAAGCTGTGTGTTAATATATCGATCGTTCGATATAAATCTTTTTGATAGATTTGTCCACATGCCCAAGATTATAGATCGCGAGCAATATCGCAAACAGCTTCTACATAAAAGCTTCGATCTGCTTGCCGAGAAAAGCTATAGCAAAATTACCATGCGCGAAATTGCCAAAGGTTTGGCTGTATCCACCGGAACCCTCTATCATTATTTTCCCAGTAAAGAATCTTTGTTTTTGCAGTTGGTTGAAGAAATTACCCAGCGAGATATTTCACTCTTTTTAGCAGAAGTCGAACCAAATCTATCGCTCAAACATCGCATCGAAGCCCTGATCGATTATGTGGAGAAATACCAAGACTATTTCTTTAAGCAAAATCTATTGTTTATAGACTTCTATCAACATCAGCGCCTGAATGGTGGCTTAGATATGGAGATTTTGCAAGATGTATGGGAAAAAACCCGACAGGCGATCGCTGAATATCTAGAGATCTCTGACATGGCAAAGATTGATTTCATGCTGACATTTTTTGATGGATTATTATTCGGAAAGCTCTATGAAGGGAAATGCGCCTCATTTAGCGAACAGACTTCTTTGCTAAAGCGTTTGATGACTTATGAATTGGCATTGATAAATTGAGACAACAAAGATGATCTTTCAAATATTCTCAAAATATAAACTGCTCAACCGTTGGTCGATCGCCGCGATCGGATTGGGCATTCTGATGACGGGAGGGCTTGTTACCTATGTTTTGTCTCAATTTGGGCAGGTTGGCACTAGAAACTTATCTCAGCCAGATAACACAACAATTACGACAAAGAAGATTACGGCTTTAGGAAGGCTGGAACCTGAAACCGAAATCGTTAAACTTGGAGTGCCAGTCATTTTAGATGGCGATCGCATCGCCGAACTGCAAGTAAAACAGGGTGACCGCCTGGAAAAGGGGCAAATCATTGCCGTTTTAGATAGTCGCGATCGCTTGCAAGCGGCTTTTGAGGAAGCACAGAAAAGAGTGTCGATCGCAGAGGCACGTTTAGCGCAGGTGCAAGCAGGCGCAAAGTATGGCGAGATTCAAGCGCAGTCGGCTACCATTCGGCGCATTCAAGCCGAACTTCAAGGAGAGATGTCAACCCAAACTGCCGCGATCGCAAGGGTCGAAGCAGAGTTTAATAACGCCCAAACTGAATTCAATCGATACCAGCAACTCTATCGCGAAGGTGGAATTTCTCAATCACTCCTTGATAGCAAACGCTTGACGATGGAAACCGCAGAGGCAAGACTGCGCGAGACGCGATCGTCTAGAACCAGAACCTCTGACACTTTGCGATCGCAGATTGACGAAGCCGAAGCCAATCTTTCCCGTATTGCAGAAGTTCGTCCTGTAGATATCCAAGTTGCTCAAGCCGAAATTGACAATGCGATCGCAGCGGTTAAACGGACACAAGCCGAACTCCAACAGGCTTACATTCGCGCTCCATTTACGGGGCAGATTCTCAAAATTTATACTCGTGTTGGCGAGAAGGTGAGTTCGCAGGGCATCGCAGATTTTGGTCAAACAGCTCAAATGGTTGCGATTGCAGAGGTATATCAAACCGATGTCAACAAAATCCAAGTTGGACAAACCGCCAAGATTTCCAGTCAGGCATTTGTTGGCGAAGTCAAGGGCACTGTGGTTCAAGTGGGCTTACAAGTGCTGCGCCAAAATGTATTCAGCAATCAACCTGGCGAAAATCTCGATCGACGTGTGGTAGAGGTCAAAATTCGCTTAACAGCCGAAGATAGCAAACGGGTAGAAAAATTCACAAACCTCCAAGTTCAAGTTGCCATCGATCTAGAAAAATCATGAAAAGCTCTATATTGTTCAATTCGGAAATACTCATGGCGATCGCTTGGGCTTGGAGCTGTGGCGAAGATATCGAATATTTCATTGCCTACGATCCTGATGTAATTAACGTACTGCTTACGATTGCAATGTTTAAGCCCATTGAAATTCTAGTTGAATACCTGTCCCAAAGAAGAGGGAAAGATGCTGCGTAAACTCTTAAAGCGAACTCCTCTAGCATGGATGCAGGTCAAACGAGAGAAAACTCGCCTACTTGTAGCGATCGCAGGTATTACGTTTGCAACTCTGCTCATATTTATTCAAATGGGATTTGAAGGAGCGCTCTATGACGCAGCGATTAAACCCCATCGCAATCTGCAAGCCGATATCGTTTTGATTAATCCTCAGTTTCAAACGCTGTTTTCTGTGAAAAGTTTCTCACGCGATCGCCTCTACCAAGCTTTAAGCTATGAAGGTGTCGAGTCGGTAAGTCCTGTATATATTAATACTGGTCAATGGCAAAATCCTGAGACAAGGCTGAGTCGAGCCATTTTGATTTGGGGAATCGAACCAACCAATCCTGCGTTCAAATTTGAAGAGGTCAATCAAAATCTTAATGAACTGAAACAGCTAAATCACGTTCTCTTCGATCGCGCCAGTCGTCCTGAATACGGAGAGATCGGGACAATATTCGATCGACAAGGCAGCCTAGAGACAGAACTCAATAGCAAGGTCATCACTGTTAAGGGTTTATTTACCAATGGGGCTTCCTTTGCTGCCGATGGCAATGTGATTGTCAGCGACTCTACTTTTTTACAGTTATTTCCAACTCGCCAACCTGACCAGATCGAGGTGGGTTTAATCAGGCTTAAAAGTGGTATGGATCCCGAAAAAATGCGATCGCAATTAATTAAAGGACTTCCCACAGACATCAAAGTTCTGACCCTTGAAGGATTTGCTCAAATCGAAAAAGAATACTGGTCAAATGGAACGGGAATCGGCTTTATTTTTGGTTTAGGGGTGATCGTGGGTTTTATCGTGGGTATTGTGATCGTCTATCAAATCCTCTATGCCGATGTATCGGATCACTTGCCTGAATATGCCACCTTAAAAGCGATGGGCTACAGCGATCGCTATTTACTCGCTGTCCTCATGCAAGAAGCTTTACTCCTTGCCATATTGGGCTACATCCCGGGCTTCATTCTCTCGTTCGGGCTCTATCAAGTTGCCTACTTTGCGACGCTCTTACCAATTTCGATGACCAGCGAACGGGCGATTACAGTGTTGGTTTTGACCGTGTTGATGTGCAGTATTTCAGGCGTAATTTCGATGCGAAAACTTCGAACTGCCGATCCTGCTGATGTTTTCTAACCCTTTGAGCCCTGTTGAAACTTCATATCTACTTCTTATTTATGTTTCAAGACTCCCAGAATCAATCTTTTCCGCACAACTCAGACAACGAACTGATTTCTGGCGAATCAATAATTTCCATTCGCAATCTCAATCACTATTTTGGGCAGTTAGAGCATTTGGAACTTCGCAAACAAGTTCTGTTTGATATTAATCTAGATATTGCTAAAGGCGAAATAGTGATTATGACTGGGCCCTCCGGTTCTGGTAAAACCACATTACTGAGTTTAATGGGTGGTTTACGAACAGCACAGGAAGGCAGTCTCAAAATCTTAGGTCGGGAAATGTATAACGCCTCAAAACAAAAACTTGTGGAGGTGCGTCGCCAGATTGGTTTTATTTTTCAGTCTCACAATTTGATGACCTTTTTGACCGCAAAACAAAATGTGCGAATGGCGATCGAATTGCACGATCGCATGCTAGACCTCGACATGGATGCCAAAGCCACGCAAATTTTAGAATATGTAGGGCTCAAAGATCGCGTTGACTATTACTCAGATAGTTTGTCGGGCGGACAAAAGCAGCGTGTCGCGATCGCGAGGGCTTTAGTTATGCAACCCCAAATTGTTTTAGCCGATGAGCCGACTGCGGCACTCGATAAAAAGTCTGGACGTGATGTAGTTGAGATCATGCAAAAACTAGCAAAAGAGCAGGGCTGTGCGATTCTATTAGTTACCCATGACAATCGCATTCTTGATATTGCCGATCGGATTATCTATATGGAAGACGGAAAGTTGCAAAAAAACTAGTTCTTTATTATTCATATTTACGCATCGTCATAGATTCTCTCGTTCTCTATCCCCAAAAACGAACTCAACCATTATGCACTTCCAGCACATAATGGTTGAGTCAAGGCTATCAATTGACTTTATCAGTTGATAGCGAAGCGATCGCTCTTAGATCGATTTCCGCTTTCACAAGATCCATGGCACGCTTTAGGCGAAAACCTACTTTTTCCGAGATTCGCTGCATAGCCACATTCTCAGGCAAAATTTCAGCGGTGATGCGATCGAGTTTTTCGTTCCGACCAATTTGGATTAACCGTTGTAGCATCTCCGTACCCAAGCCCTGCCGCTGGAAGGCATCGCTGACCATGATCGAGTACTCCGCCTCATTTACACCATGTTGTCGGCTCAATCGACCTACAGCCAAGATCTCATGGGTTTCGGTAATGGGGTTCTTATAGTCTGCCACCAGAGCCATCTCGCAATCATAATCAATAAAACAGAGGCGCATCAGTCTTTCGTGGGCAATGCGCTGACTCAACTTGACTAAATGGAAATAGCGAAAATAAACACTTTGCTCTGAAAGTGTCTTGTGAAACTGTACGGACAAGGTTTCATCTTCGGGTCGGATGGGTCGGATTGTGACAGTCTTGCCATCTTTCATCGTCCAAGGCGACACATATTGCGTGGGATAGGGACGAATTGCCAGTTTTGGCAACTCATCTTCGCGAACGTGAGGCTCGTATAGAACCACACGAGCATCCAAGGCAAGTAAAGAACCCTTCTCCCCTGGGGATGCTAGCAATGGATTAATATCAATTTCTTTGATCCAACGCTGTTCCACCACAAGTTGGCTAAAGCGTACCAGCAGTTCCTCTAGAGCGGCAAGATCGACGGGAGGACGTCCGCGCACGCCTTTGAGTGCCTTGTAGATTTGTGTTTGTTCCATCATGCGTCGCGCCAAGGTTGTGTTAAGGGGTGGCAGTGCGATCGCCCGATCTTTAAACACCTCTACCAGTTGCCCGCCCGATCCAAATAGCAGCACCGAACCAAATTGCGGGTCAATACTGCTACCGACGATTAGCTCGTAACTACCGTCAAGTCTAATCATGGGCTGTACCGTTACCCCCAAGAAATTTTCGCCCCCAGCTTTCTCACTCACTGAGGTTTCAATGGCACGATAGGCCCAACGAACCGCATCGGCATCCATGAGATTTAACTGTACGCCGCCCACATCGGTTTTATGGGTGAGGGTTTTGGAGAGCAGTTTGAGTACAACTGGAAAACCAAGCAAATTGGCACAATCGACCGCTTCGTCTTCATTCGTTGCAACACAGGATTTAACAGTCGGAATCCCATAGGCTGCAAGAATCTGCTTGGATTCCACTTCGGTCATTACGGTACGACCTTCCCGTCTTACGGTGTCAATTAATTCCTCAGCGATCGATCGGCTGGGCAATCCATCCCGATCTTCCAGTAAGGCGGGGGTTTCGTAAATACCGCGCAGATTATAGCTGTACTGCCACATGTAGTTAAATACCCGAGCAGCAGAATCGGGATAGATATAGGTGGGAATGCTCGCACTATTGAGAATGGCTTCACCCGCCATGACTTCGGCTCCACCCATCCAGCTAGCCAGAATGGGCTTGCCATGCATCGCCCCTCCCCGTTCTTTGATAAAGGCTTTTAAGTGCTCGGCAGTTTGGGTGGGATCGGTCATCGATTGAGGCGTAAGAATCACCAGTAAACCATCGCTGCCGGGATCTTTTGCTGCTATTTCCAAGGCATTCGTAAAGCGTTCTGGCTGTGCATCTCCTAGAATGTCAATAGGATTGCTATGGCTCCAGAAGGGCGGCAATACGCGATTTAGATCGGCGATCGCTGACTCTGAGAGTTCCGCCAGTTCGCCCCCCGTAGCGGTCAGCATATCAGTTGCCAGCACCCCTGGTCCCCCAGCATTGGTAATGATGGTCAGACGTGGACCTTTCGGTCGAGGCTGTTTAGCCAATACCTCTGCCATATTGAAAAGTTCCGAAATGCGCGTAACCCTGAGTACGCCAGAGCGCCGAAAGGCAGCATCGAGAACTTCGTCGCTACCCGTTAGCGATCCTGTATGGGAAACTGCCGCCTTCGCTGCGGCCTCGGTGCGACCTGCTTTAATCACGATAATTGGCTTGGTCAGAGCCACCTCACGCGCTGCCGAGAGGAACGATCGCGCATCCCCAATCGATTCCATGTAAATTACAATACTTTGGGTGCGAGGGTCATCGCCGAGGTAGTAGATCAGATCGCCCCACCCCACATCCAGCATAGAACCGATGGAAACAAAGGCACTGAACCCGACATTTTCTCGAAAACTCCAGTCCAAAATAGACGTACAAAGCGCACCACTTTGACTGATAAAGCCAACATTCCCCGGTCGCGCAATATTAGGAGCAAAGGTAGCATTGAGTCCTGTATGTGGGTTCATGATCCCCAAACAATTAGGGCCGATAATTCTCATTCTGCCCCTACGTGCTTGCTCTATGATCTGGTGTTCTAGTTCGATGCCTAGTGGACCAATTTCCTTGAAACCCGCCGAGAGAATCACAGCACTCTTGACTCCTGCCTCAACACATTCACTCATGATCCCTGGTACTGTAGCGGCAGGCGTGGCAATAATCGCGAGATCGACAGGTTCGGGCACAGCTGCAATATTAGGATAAGCTTTAATCCCCATGACACTGTTGCGCTTGGGATTAACAGGATATACTGTGCCGCCAAAGGGATTGCCGATCAGGTTCCACAATAGGGTGCGTCCCACACTACCCACCTGCTCGCTTGCCCCGATCGCAGCGACAGTTTTTGGGGTGAAGATCGAGCCAAGGGGTTGGCGCTCGGAACGCAGAATGTCATAGGCAGGATCGGTTGTGAAGGAGATGGGAGTCTGCATAATTGATAATCCATCTTTATTAGAATACGCAAACAATTCCTTCGCTTTCTAGATATCAAGAAGCAAGGGAAAAAGTTAAAGAATCAATGAATAAGGTCTTTCTTAGACCTATACAATAATTATCTCACTAGTGCGCTTGGTTTAATCATCCAACCTAGAGCAGTTCCTTTTTAATATCGAAATTCACATAACCACCTGCCGTCCTCGAACACCTCTAATTCTAAGGATCTAAAATCATGGCGTTAGACCAAACCATACAAAGATTGTTCCTCAAGATTCGAGGCGCAGTTCAGGGGGTGGGGTTTCGTCCTTTTGTTTACCGACTTGCCACAGAGTTGAAACTTAGAGGTTGGGTACATAACTCCGTCCAAGGCGTGCTGATCGAAGTAGAAGGTCAGCAAGAACAACTCGAAATCTTTCGGCAGCGATTGGAAATAGAAAAGCCACCGCGATCGCAGATCCACCACATTGAAGCCACATGGCTCGATTCCGTGGGTTATAAAGAATTTAGCATTCGCACCTCAGAAACGACCTCAGCGAGCGATTTAGGCATAAAGTCCCTTAAGTCCGCGATCGTCCTACCCGACCTTGCCACCTGCCCCGACTGCTTGGGTGAAATTTTCGCTCCTAGCGATCGCCGCGATCGCTACCCCTTTACCAATTGCACCAACTGCGGCCCCCGCTACAGCATTATCAAGGCATTGCCCTACGATCGCAGACACACCACCATGCATGACTTTCCCATGTGTCCCGCCTGTCTGTCAGAATATACCGATCCCCTCAGTCGTCGCTTTCACGCCCAGCCGAATGCCTGCCCTGATTGCGGTCCGCAGTTGGAATTATGGGATGGGAATGGCAAGGTTCTCGCGGGTGGCGATCGCGCTCTAGTGGAAACGGCGGCTCAGATCGCAGAGGGGAAAATTTTAGCAATTAAGGGATTGGGCGGATTTCATCTAGTTGTTGATGCGCGAAATCGTGTCGCCGTCCAACAACTACGCCAACGCAAACAGCGTCCCCACAAGCCCTTTGCCTTGATGTATCCTTCCCTAGCGCAAATTAGATCGGATTGTATGGTGTCCGAACTGGAAGAGAACCTGTTGCGATCGCCCGAAGCCCCCATTGTCCTCTTACACAAACAGAGCAAACTTAAGTTCCCCTGCGAGGATGTGTCTCCTAGGAATCCCTATCTAGGTGTTATGCTTCCCTATACGCCCCTCCATCATTTGTTGATGGCAATATTGCAATTTCCCATTGTCGCAACCAGTGGTAACCTTGCCGACGAACCGATTTGTATTGACGAACGCGAAGCCTTAGAACGCCTAGGGAATATCGCCGATGCATTTCTCGTTCACGATCGCCCGATTGTTCGACCCGTTGATGATTCCATGGTGCGGGTGATGGGCGATCGCCCTATGGTACTGCGTCGCGCCAGAGGTTATGCCCCCCTTCCCCTGACTCTTCCCCCCTTAATGCCTCGAGGAATAAAAGGATCGGAGGGAATCCTTGCTTTGGGCGGACATTTAAAAAATGCGATCGCGTTGGGATTTGATAGTCAAATTTTCTTGAGCCAGCACATTGGCGATCTGGAGACGATTCCAGCCTTTGAGAATTTCCAGTTTGTAATTTCCAGCCTGAGTAGTATTTACGAATTTCAACCCAAGGCGATCGCCTGTGATGCCCATCCCGATTATCGCTCCAGTCAATTCGCCCAAAAGTTAGGGCAGCAATTCAAGGTTCCCGTAATTCCCGTACAGCATCACTATGCCCATGTTTTGTCCTGTATGGCGGACAATCAAATCTCGCCGCCAGTATTGGGAATTGCTTGGGATGGCACGGGCTACGGCTTGGATGGCACAATCTGGGGCGGAGAATTCCTATCGATCGCAGAAACATCGTGGGAACGGGTGGCATATTTTCGCCCATTTCCTTTACCTGGTGGCGAGAAAGCGGTCAAACAGCCCCGACGTGCTGCCTTGGGCATCCTATGGGGAATCTTTGGGGAACGCTTGCGATCGCTTCCCAATTCCAAGACTTTACAAGCTTTTTCTGCCCAAGAACTCAATGCGATCGCGGTGATGCTATCCAAACATCTGAATTCCCCCTTAACTTCCAGTGTGGGACGGCTATTTGATGCGATCGCTTCGTTGTTAGATGTTTGCCAGCAGGCAAGTTTTGAAGGTCAGGCAGCAATGGAACTAGAGTCTATACTGGATCAGGGAATAGAGGCTTCTTATGAATTCGATATTCTGGGTGAAGTAATTAACTGGTCGCCTGCGATCGCGGCGATTCTGCAAGATCTCGAATACCAACTCCCCCTCAGTCAAATTTCCGCCAAGTTCCACAATACCTTAGTAGAAACGATCGTTGCGGTAGCCGAGCGCGTCGGCACATCCCAAATTATGCTAACGGGGGGCTGTTTCCAAAACAAGTATTTAACGGAACGTGCCGTACAGAGATTGAGACAAGAGGGTTTTGCTCCATTCTGGCATCAGCAAGTCCCACCGAACGATGGAGGGCTAGCCGTGGGGCAGACGATCGCTATCTTACGCGACATCAGCGCTTTGTAGGACTATAATAGGAACACTTTAAGCATGGATTTATGTGTTTAGCAGTACCAGGCAAAATTCTCAGTATGATGGGTGATGACTTAACGCGATCGGGCAGAGTCAGCTTTGGCGGTGTCGTCAAGGAGGTAAATTTGGCCTATGTCCCTGAAGCCGAGGTGGGAAATTACGTGGTCGTACATGTGGGATTTGCGATCGCAATCTTAGACGAAGCTGAAGCCGAACAGACGCTACGCGATTTAGAGCAAATGGCTTTAGAAGCTTAATAGAAGCCTTTGAATTGGCTATGGAAGTGATTTATGAAATTCGTCAATGAGTTCCGCGATGCCAAGATCGCCCAGCAATTAGCGCAGGAAATTGCCTCCCTCGTCACCCAACCTTGGACGATTATGGAAATTTGTGGAGGACAGACCCATGCCATTGTGAAATATGGCATTGACGAACTTCTGCCTAAAAACATTACCCTGATTCACGGGCCCGGTTGTCCCGTCTGTGTTACGCCCATAGAACGGATCGATCGCGCGATCGCGATCGCTTCCCAGCCCGATGTAGTTTTATGCTCCTTTGGCGATATGTTGCGCGTACCTGGCAGTGCGATCGATCTGCTGGCTGTGAAAGCGACGGGAGCGGATATTCGGATTGTTTATTCTCCCCTAGATTGCTTGAAAATCGCCCAACAAAATCCCGATAAACAGGTAGTCTTTTTTGCAGTGGGGTTTGAGACGACTGCCCCAGCCACAGCGATGGCAATCTATCAAGCCAAACAACTCGATCTCAAAAACTTCTCGATGCTTGTCTCCCATGTCTTGGTTCCACCCGCAATGGAGGCGATTCTCAGTTCGTCTGACTGTCGCATCCAAGGTTTTCTAGCTGCGGGCCACGTCTGTACCGTGATGGGATATAACGAATACATTCCGATTGCCCAAAAGTACCATGTCCCCATTGTCGTCACAGGTTTTGAGCCCATTGATGTTTTGCAAGGAATTCACCTATGCATTCAACAATTGGAATCGGATAAAGCAGAAGTAGAGAATCAATATACCCGCTCTGTCCGTCGGGAGGGCAACATCAAAGCCATGGAACTGATCGGCGAAGTATTCAAGGTCGTACCGCAGCAGTGGCGAGGGATTGGCGAGATTGCCGAGAGCGGTTTGGGATTGCAAGATAACTATGCTGCATTCGATGCGTACCAGCGCTTTCCCCTTCCCTTAATATCCCATGAAGTAGATCGCAAGAGGAATACTGAATCCGATTTATGCATCAGTGGACTGATTTTGCAAGGCATCAAGAAACCGCACGAATGTTCTGCTTTTGGCACTATCTGTACCCCCGAACACCCTCTAGGAGCGCCGATGGTTTCCTCAGAGGGAGCCTGCGCTGCCTACTATCGCTATCGCAAGCATGACGCCATGCCTGAAATCCATGTTAAATCCATCCATGTTAAATCCTAAGTCAGAACCTCAAGATTTCCACTTATCCTGTCCTATGCCGATCCAGCAATATCCCCATGTGATGTTAGCCCATGGTGGGGGCGGGAAACTCATGCACCAGTTAATTTCCCAGATGTTTGTGCCGACATTTGCGATACCGACACACTGCCAACACGATGCAGCGGCATTGTATCTCACCAACGACAAAGCGAATACTTCCCCATCTAGAATTGCGTTTACAACCGATTCCTATGTCGTCCATCCCTTATTCTTCCCAGGGGGTGACATTGGTTCTATGGCAGTGCATGGCACGGTCAACGATCTGGCAATGGCAGGGGCACGTCCGCTTTACCTCAGTGCCAGCTTCATTTTGGAAGAGGGGTTACCGATGTCAACGTTATGGCAAATCGTGCGCTCGATGCAGCAAGCCGCTCAATTCGCCAACGTGCAGATCGTCACAGGTGACACGAAGGTAGTCGATAAAGGTAAGGGAGATGGCATCTTTATCAATACTTCTGGTGTAGGCATCATCGAACATGACCTAGCGATCGCACCCCAATCCGTACAGCAGGGTGATGCAATTCTCTTGAATGGCGATATTGGTCGTCATGGTATTGCAATTATGGCAGTGCGCGAGGGCTTAGAATTTGAAACCGCGATCGAAAGCGATTCGGCTCCATTGACGGATCTGGTGCAACTGCTTTTAGATGGGGGAATTGATATTCATATGATGCGAGATCTGACTCGCGGTGGACTAGCCAGTGCCCTCAATGAAATCTCCCTCGCAGCGAATGTTGGTATCGCAATCGCAGAGAACTCAATTCCCGTGCGAGAGGACGTACAGGGAGCCTGCGAAATTCTAGGCTTCGATCCGCTTTACGTCGCCAATGAGGGCAGGTTTATTGCCTTTATCCCACAGGTACAGGTAGATAAGGCATTGGAAATTATGCGATCGCATCCCTTCGGTCGAGATGCCTGCGCGATCGGTCAAGTTACAGACAACCAAGCCAATCTGGTGACGATGCGAACCCAAATAGGCTCTACCCGTATTGTTGATATGCTGAGTGGGGAACAATTACCACGCATCTGTTAGGCAAAAGGAGGGTACTCAAACAGGTGGTACTAAGGAATAGAAATCAAATAAGATCGAATTTTTGGTGGCTAATTTTTCATGGCGATCGCAGAACCTGAGAGCAAAACCTAGCCAAGTCTGAGGATTATGGCTTAATGTTTTAGTTAACGACAAATTCCCTATCAATGTGATTTAACCATGAGCGTGAAACCCCTTTTACAGCCACCGATTAAATTTGGTACAGATGGATGGCGGGGCATTATAGCGGATGATTTTACCTTCGATCGCCTAGCAACGGTTGCGCCGATCGCAGCACAGGTGCTGGCAGAAACCTTTGGGCAAGCTGGTAGCAATACAATTATTGTGGGCTACGATCGCCGATTTCTTTCGGAGCAATTTGCCAAACGCACAGCCGAAGTGGTTGCTGCCGCAGGTTTTGATGTCATGTTGGCAGATAGCTTTGCCCCCACACCTGCCTTTAGCTGGGCAGCCTACGACCAGAGAGCTCTGGGGGCTTTGGTGATTACAGCCAGTCATAATCCCGCTAGTTATTCGGGGTTAAAGATCAAGGGGGCCTTTGGTGGGTCGGTATCGCCTGAGTTTACGAGCTTGGTCGAGGCAAAGTTAGCGGTATTGGACAGTACCCACGAAGCTGACCCTAAACCGCAGGGGAAAATAACCCTATTTGACGCATGGCAGAGCTACTGTGAGGTATTGCGCTCTAAAGTCGATTTAGTTGCCATCAAACAAGCGATTTTATCAGGGGATCTCGCTGTATTCGTCGATGTCATGCATGGAGCTGCCGCAGGTGGCTTGACCAAAATTTTAGAACTTGAGACGGATTTTCTCGAAGAACTGAATGCGAATGCCGATCCGCTTTTTGGTGGCGGTGCGCCCGAGCCCCTGCCGCGCTATATTCCAGCATTATTCAAACAAATTCGCGCCTATCACCATGCCAACCCTGAGAAACTCTCGGTGGGCTTTGTGTTTGATGGCGATGCCGATCGCATTGCCGCTGTCGATCGCGAAGGAAATTTTCTCAGCTCTCAAGTCTTAATTCCTGTTTTGATCGATCATCTGGCAAAAAGTCGGGGTTGGCGTGGTGAGGTGATTAAAACCATTAGCGGTATGGACTTAATGCCCAAAGTTGCAGCTTTGCACGACCTACCCGTGTATGAGACTGCCGTGGGCTACAAATATATCGGCGAGCGCATGATGTCAGGTGCAGGCGGAGATACGCCCGCTCTGTTAGGCGGCGAAGAATCAGGGGGAATCGGTTACGGTACACATATTCCCGAACGCGATGCCCTGCTATCGGCTTTGTATTTGCTGGAAGCGATCGCGCTGTCCCGTCAAGATCTCAGCCAAATTCACCAGCGCTTGCAACAGCAAACCAATTATTTTTCGCATTACGATCGCATTGATAAACATCTCGCCAGCCTCGCCGTAAAAGATCGGGTGGTAGAATCCTTAACCCAAGAGCCTCTCACCCTAGTGGATGGTCGTAAAGTGGTGGATGTCTTAGCGATCGACGGATTTAAGCTGCGCCTAGAGGATGGCAGTTGGCTGTTGATCCGTTTTAGTGGCACGGAGCCAGTGTTGCGCCTCTATTGTGAAGCCTCAACCCCTGAGTTGGTGCGCCAGACCTTAACTTGGATTTCGGCATGGGCGGATCAGTTTTCATGATTTATCGCGGTTAGAATTTCACAATTTTTAGAGTAATCCTAAACAAGGAAAGGATAAGATTGCCAGATTTTGGAGCGAATGGGGGGATAAGCCCTGTCTTTAGGCAAAAAACATGGAGCGATCGCTCTATGACGAGCTGCCTTTAGACAATCGCTAAATGCTATATCGTAGCAAATCCAAATTAAGCCTTAATAACTGTAGGCTATGTCTAGCTCTGCGATAAAATAAGTTACCAATTCCCGTAAAAGTCAGCAACAAACTTAGTTTATGAAAATCGCCCATAACATTACAGAACTGATAGGTCATACTCCCCTCGTAGAGCTGCAACGTATTCCTCAAGCTGAAGGTTGTGTGGCGCGGATAATTGTCAAACTAGAAGGAATGAACCCTGCTGCTTCGGTCAAAGATCGGATCGGAGTAAATATGGTGAATGAAGCCGAAGAAAGGGGCTTAATTTTACCCGGGAAAACCACTTTGGTCGAACCAACTTCTGGAAATACAGGTATTGCCCTCGCGATGGTCGCGGCCGCCAAAGGCTATCGTCTCATTCTCACGATGCCAGAAACGATGAGTTTAGAACGCCGAGCTATGCTGCGTGCCTATGGTGCAGAGCTAGAACTCACCCCCGGCACTGAAGGGATGGGGGGTGCGATTCGTCGGGCTAATGAAATTGTTGCTTCTGAGCCAAATGCTTATATGCTGCAACAATTCCGCAATCCTGCGAATCCTTCCATTCACCGTACGACGACTGCCGAGGAAATTTGGGCAGATACCGATGGACAAATAGACTTTTTGATTTCAGGCGTGGGAACGGGTGGTACGATTACAGGTGTTGCCGAATTGCTTAAAGAACGCAAGCCTAGTTTTAAAGCGATCGCCGTTGAACCCGCCAACAGCCAGGTACTTGGAGGTGGTCGCCCAGGTCCGCACAAGATCCAAGGCATTGGCGCAGGCTTCGTTCCAGAAGTTCTCAAAAAAGAATTGATTGATGAGATTATCCCCGTTACTGACGAGCAAGCGATCTCCTATGGTCGCCGACTCGCTAGAGAAGAAGGTCTACTATCGGGAATCTCCAGCGGTGCAGCACTCTATGCTTCCATCCAAATCGCCAAACGTCCAGAAAATAAGGGAAAAATGGTGGTAATGATTCAACCCAGCTTTGGCGAACGCTATCTCAGCACACCCATGTTCCAAGATCCCGAACTCGTGGCACTTAGCTAGATCGCTTCCACAACCAGTTCCACAAATTCATAAAATCCTTCCACCTCTGGCTGTGTCATGACATGGGTGGGTAAGTATTGCATTTGGGGAGCGTAGTCGAGAACATTGGCTACGCCAACTGATCGCGGAAAAAATTTAGGATTAAACATCGACTCATCATTGGGGCTGTCGCCAAGGGTGACAACCTGCGATCGCGTCAGTTCTGGAAAATGTTTCTCTAATACTTGGATAATTCCCCCTGCCTTATCCTGTCCAATCGGTTTGATATGGCATTGAATCGTGCTGTAGGTGAAGCTCCATCCATTTTCTTCGCAGAAAGCAGCGATCGCTTGCAAATCCTGAGGCGATAGCCCATCGAGATCGAACGTCCAATCGGTCAGTCGAAAGCGATTATCAGAGGATGGATTCAAATTAGGGAATTGTTGTTTGAGATTCTCGAAAATATTGGTGAGTTGTTGGCGATGGACAGTCAGATCGGGAATCAGAACGAGGGGTTCTGTTTTGCCATCGGCAGTGAGATAGATGCCACCATTCTCAGCGATCGCGCCTACCACGGGCAAATAGTTGACCAAAGCACTCACCCAACCCGCAGAACGTCCTGTGACTAATAGAACATGAATCCTCAAATTGGCAAGCTTTTGGAGCGCGTCAAATAGAGATGAGGTAAACTTGTGATGGTGAGTCAAGGTTCCATCAACATCAGTGGCGATCAACCGCACATCTGTAAAAGTTTGAGAATTAATTTTCATGGATGCTGCTATTTATTCTGCTATTTATCCTAAGAAGCTGTTTGAGAATAGAAAGAGTCAAGCTAAACGTTCGATCGTGATGCGAATCATTGTGACGTAAATAAAGACTTCAGACATTTGTGGCAAACATTCATACGGCCAAAATGCGTACTAAACGAGGAAACTTTTGTCTTTTCTGCTCCAAGCGTTCAAACACCTGTCTTGCGCCTTTCTGATCGCTAAGCCCTGCCGCAATCACCACAACCATCAGTAAAAGTCCGCTGGTATCAACTAGGAAATGGCGTTTGCCTCCATTCACCAATTTACCACCATCAACGCTAATTTGCTTAGCTCCTGGTAACCCTGTCTTCACCGATTGACTATCAAGCAAAGCCGTTGATGGCGTACCAGATTGTTCCTCTAACTGCCGCAATGGGTCATTCATTTTCTCTCATGTGCCATCAATCCGCCATCGACGAAAGTAATGGAGCTTTCCTACATTCTCAAATAGCTTCTAAGCATAAATTGTGAATTGAAATAGATATCGATAGCGTCGGTTCGGGATAAGAAAACCTGAAACGCTATACATCCCAAGGATCCCCCCCAGCCCCCCTTGAAAAAAGGGGGGAGAACTCACTTCCCTTTTTCAAGGGGGATGCCCTATCGGGCAGGGGGATCAAACCTCTCGGTTTCAGAAAGTCGGCTTGATTTGTTCCGAAATCCTTAACCCGAAATCAGGTTATCGATAGCATTCCTAAATCATTTTTGCGTGGGAAAAATTTATGAATTGTCCCTACGATTTTTTGTGTCCCAAGATTTGGGGATTGCTAGAAGTGCATCTCTTATGGTTTGATTAATGTACATTAATCAAACAACTTACTGTCATGTTCATAGCCACTCTAGTTCGTGACATTTACACCCCTAACTTTTCCAGTCTGCTCAGATTGCCCCTTTATTTATGCCCCGTCTCGGCGGGCTTTCCTTCGCCTGCGGAGGACTACATTGAGGGCAGGCTCGATTTAAACCGCTATTTGGTCAAGCATCCTGCTGCCACATTTTTTGTACGCGTCACAGGGGACTCCATGATTGACGCAGGCATTCACCCAGGGGATTTGCTGATTGTCGATCGCGCGATCGCGCCCACCAACGGCAAGATCGTGATTGCGGTACTCAATGGCGAACTCACCGTAAAACGCGTGCGACAGTCAAAGCAAAAGCTCTTACTTATACCTGAAAACCCCCAATATCCCTCCTTAGAGATTCGCTCAGAGATGGATTTTCAAATTTGGGGCGTCGTCACGAATGTGATTCATCCCTTGTAGTGTCTATTTACCCTGTTGTACCCATGACTAAACAATTTGCCCTTGTGGACTGCAATAACTTCTATGTTTCCTGCGAGCGCGTGTTTCAGCCCAGCCTAGAAAGAAAGCCTGTGGTTGTACTTTCCAACAATGATGGATGTGTGGTTGCCCGCTCGGAAGAGGCGAAGGCATTAGGGATTGGAATGGGCGTACCTGCCTTTAAAGTGCAAGGGATTATTCAGGCGCATCGCGTTAAGGTGTATTCCTCGAACTACGCCCTCTATGGCGATCTCTCTCGTCGAGTGATGGAAACCTTGGCACAGTTTGCCCCCTTGGAAGTGTATTCAATTGATGAGGCTTTTTTAGATTTATCAGGGTTTAGTCATTGGAGTAGCTGCGAACTCACCGCCTATGGCGAGCAAATTGTCGATGTTGTACGCCAGTGGGTCGGCATTCCTGTTTCCATGGGCATTGCCCCCACCAAAACCTTGGCAAAAATTGCCAATCAGCTTGCTAAACGCATCTCGAGAGCAGCTTTTAGTCAAGGTTCCGCCCAGCACTTTGCCCAGCGTTTTGCCCAGAATTCTGTACGGAGTGTGATTGAGTTGATGACAGACACTGCCCAAGAGTTCGCGCTGGCAAATTTGGCAGTGGCGGATGTGTGGGGCATCGGACGCAACTACAGCGATCGCCTCGCTGCCGTGGGAATTCACACTGCCCTACAGTTGCGGGATGCCGACGAGGAGATGGTTAAACAAATCATGGGTGTAGTGGGGCAGAGGATCAGACTGGAGTTGCAGGGCATTTCTTGTTTTGCCCTAGAAACCGAGCCAGCCCCCAAGCAAGAAACCGCTGTATTTCGTTCTTTTGGACGACCTGTCGAGAACCTAGAGGAGCTTAAAGAAGCTGCTGCTACCTATACGGCGATCGCCGCCGAAAAACTACGCCGCGATGGTTTGGCTGCCAATTTGCTCACAGTTTCTTTAGTTACCAATCCTTTTGGTTTAGACACAGAAGGCGATCGAGCCCCACAATATCGCAATGCCACCCACATCAAGTTGCCAGTCGCCAGCAACGATACTGCCGAACTCATGCACTATGCCCTCGATGGTGTAGAAACGATCTTTAAATCGGGATTTCGTTTTAAAAAGTTGGGGATTACGCTCTCAGAGTTGGTGTCAACCGATCGAATTCAGACAAATTTATTCGATCGCAAAGATCGGGAGCGATCGCAGAGGCTAATGCAAGCGATCGATCTCGTAAATCAAAAAATGGGTAAAGGCACGTTAAAATTTGCGGCGACGGGGATGCAACAACGCTGGCAACTCCAATGCAAGCAACCATCCTACGGCTATACGACCAACTGGAACGAGCTACCCGTAGTTAAGGCATAAAGGTAAAGCGGCCGATTAAAGTCGCGATCGGGTTTAATAGCTGATAGCTCTGCTGAAGCAGATTCAGTTAAAATGTAGCTTGCTAAAATGCCCTATCAATCTCTAAGGATGTTATGGCGGATCGCTATGTGCGTGTGAAAAATGCCCAAGGGCAAGTTTGCTATGGGTTACTAGAACTAAATCAGTCTGTGCAGATCCTTACGGATGCGCCATGGTCTGGCGGCAAGCCAAATGGCGAACTGCTAGCCCCAGAAACCTATCAACTCTTAGCTCCCTGCGAGCCAAGTAAGATCGTGGCAGTTGGTAAAAACTACACTGCCCATGCAGCCGAAATGGGAGGTGAGGTTCCGCAAGAACCCTTGCTCTTTCTCAAGCCCCCTAGCACCTTGCTTTCACCTGATGGCACAATTTTACTCCCCCCCCAATCTCAGCAAGTTGACTATGAAGGCGAGCTAGCATTAGTGATCGGGAGCAAGTGTTTTAACTGTCTGCCCCACCAAGCACTAAACATGATTTGGGGTTATACGATCGCCAATGATGTCACTGCTCGCGATCTACAGCGTCAAGATTCGCAGTGGACGAGAGGCAAAGGATTTGATACATTTTGTCCCCTTGGTCCTTGGATCGTGCGCGAAATCAGTCCAACCGCCCTATTGCAAACCTTTATCTATGGCTCTAAAAAACCACTGCAATCCAATACGATCGATCAGATGGTATTTTCACCAGAGATTTTGGTTGCCTATATTAGTCAAATTATGACGCTTTTCCCAGGAGATATTATTCTCACGGGGACACCTGAAGGGGTAGGGCCCATGCATGCAGACAGTCGTATTTATATAGAAATCGAAGGCATTGGCAAACTGCATAATTATGTGGCTTTACGCGAACCCCTGCCTGTAGAGGTGGTTGAAGAGTGAATGCCAAGTTTATGGCGGATAAGCAAATTGAAACTATGAGATATTCCTTGGTGACTCGATTTTTGCCCAAACTTCTAAGATTAATATTCTCAAGAACTATGCTGGTTAGCATGATGCTAGTCAGCATTCTTTTTGCCTGTACCTATAGTAACTTCTCACCAAGTAGCAACCCGCCCGATCGCATTACGATCGGCACGACAAGTAGAATTCGCACGCTGGATCCTGCCGACAACAGTGAATTTTTTCCGAGTAATATTCTTTACAACACTACGGAGCGTCTCTATACCTACAAATTGGGAACAACTGAATTAGTGCCGCAGTTGGCAGCCGATTTCCCCAAGGTTAGCGATGACGGTTTGGTTTATACAATTCCCGTTAGAACTGGCATCAAGTTTCACGATCGCACGGATTTTGACGCGAGAGCGATGGCATTTTCTTTGCGTCGATTTATGCGCTTGCAGGGAGCCCCTTCCTACGTGCTTTCAGATGTGATTGAAAAAATTGCTGCGCCGACACCAACGGAACTAATTATTACGCTGAAACAGCCTTTGCAGTTCTTCCCAAAATTGTTAGCCTTTACAGGCGCGGCGGCGATTTCGCCGACCGTGTACAAAAATATTACGGGGTTTGAACCGAATAAGTTAATTGGTACGGGGCCCTATCAGCTCACCCAATATACGGAAGGCAGTGTGTTGCACCTAGATGCTTTTCCCGATTACTGGGGCAAGAAACCTGAAAATAAAGGAATTGATATTCAGTTTTTCTCGTCGGGGGCAAATCTCTTTAACTCCTTCAAAACGGGTGGTGTCGATGTGGCATTTCAGACCCTCAGTCCCAACCAGATTCGCAATTTAGAAGTGAATGCAGCCAAGCAGGGTTGGACTGTTGCTTCGGGGCAAGGAGGAACGATTCTCTATATGGCGTTGAACGTGCAACAACCTCCATTAACGGATGTTAGGGTGCGGCAGGCGATCGCCGCAGCCATCGATCGTCCGCTCCTACAAGAACGTGTATTTCAAAATCAACGAGGTTCTCTTTACAGCCTACTCCCCAATACCTTGCCTGATTACAAGCCAACATTTCAGAAACTCTATGGCGATGGCAATGGCGAGCTAGCTAGGAAATTACTCACCGAAGCGGGCTATTCCGAGCAAAATCCCGCTCGGATCAGCCTGTGGTACCCGCCCCAATATGCTGGCAATGGTGACCTCGTAATGAGTACGCTCAAAGCCGCTATGGAAAGGGCTGTCGGGAAAATTTTGCAGATCAAAACGGAACGAGTGGAAAATACGGTTGGTTACGGATTTTTAGAACAGGGTGCTTATCCTGCCTATCTCTTGGACTGGGTTCCCGATTTCTTCGATCCTGACAACTATATCAAGCCATTTTTAGACTGCGAGGAAACGAAGGAAAACTTCTGTACAAAGGGAAGCACAAAAACACAAGGGTCGTTTTATAGCAGCACTGAAATGAACAAACTGATTGCTCAGGAACGACAAGAGCGCGATCTAAACAAGCGTTCCTTGGTGTTGACCCAAATACAAGAGTTACTTGCCAAGGATGTTCCACTCATTCCCCTTTGGCAAAATAAAGAATATGCTTTTGCGCGACCAAGCCTTAGTGGGGTGACGGTTGAGCCAACCCAACAACTTCCCTATTGGACAATTAAAAGAGCCAGCTAATCGACGGGCCAAAAACTAGACCCCAGGGCAAATTTCGCCTGCTTTTTTGGCAACAGGGGAGAGATCTTTAAAGAATTTCTCCACCGCTGGTTGCAGTTTCGCGGAGCGAAAGTCGCTGGTGTTTTGCTTGAGGACAGTTTCTGCCAGTTCGAGAATGGATTGGGCAAAGCCTGACTGAATTGTTTTAAGCTCGGAATCGGTAACTTTGACGTCTTGAATTCCCTTCGCGATCGCTTTTAATTCCTTAGAAGTATCTGCGGGGGTAAGGTCTGTTTTCGAGAGTGGGGCGTTCAACCTTTGCACGGCTTTTTTCAGCGTCGAACATTCAGCTTTTTTCTCAGCAGAGAGTGTCTGAGCAGGGGTGGTCTCCGCCAAACTAGGACGAACCAAACCGAAACCCGCGATCGCGCACAAACTCGAAGCCAGTAAGATAGATGCTGCCTTTCCACCCAATTTAGCCCCATTTAGAACAACCATAGCCTGAAAATCTTGTAAGTTTTTTATAGTATACCCAATTGCTATAGGTAAAGCGATCGGGCAAGATTCTGTAAATAAGACCCAACAATGATGCCTATCTGTTAGGCGTAAAATCCAAGGGACAAGTAAATTTTTCGTAATTGCTCAACTTAGAGGAAATAATGCTTCGAGGGGGTTCAAAGCCACA
>NZ_JAZBJZ010000058.1:0-30273 GCF_036349135.1 Tumidithrix elongata BACA0141 | reverse complement strand
AGAGGAATGTAGGGTCTTTATTCGCCATTATAAAAGATGTCAAATCGGTTCTATACATTCACCGATCGCCGATCTGGTTCGGCAATATCCCATTCGCTCTACTCATGTGATCGCCCATATTCGTAAAGCAACGCATGGTAGCGTCACGTTAGAAAATTGTCATCCCTTTCAAAGGGAGCTATGGGGAAGAAACTGGGTGTTTGCACATAATGGCGAGCTAAAGGACTTTGTGCCAGATAACTTGGAGATTTATCAACCAGTTGGAAACACAGATAGCGAAATCGCCTTTTGCTATATTCTTGAAAGGTTTAGAAGGCTTTTCCCATTAAAAAAGCCACCCCTCGCAGAACTTTATCCAGTCTTGAGAGCGCTATCTGCGGAGATTGCAGACAAGGGCATCTTTAATTTTTTGCTAACGGATGGCGAACACTTTTTTTCTCACTGCTCGACAAATTTGCATTACATTGTGCGTCAAGCACCGTTTGCAAAAGCACATCTAATTGACGAGGATATTACGGTAGATTTTCAAGAGCTTACGGGTGAAAGCGATCGCGTCGCCATTATTGCCACAACCCCTCTAACGGATAACGAAGTCTGGACAAAAATAGAACCCCATCAGCTACTCGTATTCCAAGATGGTCTACCGATCGGACAATCACTTTCTCTGGAGACTAGCGTGTTTTAAAGGCTCCCCAGATTGCATAAATGGCTTTAAAACATGGGTCATTGGCAATAGAGATAAAAACATATGGGGAATTTAGGCGCTTGGTCTATTAAGATCGTCCAAAGTTTTTTACTACTAGGGCAAATCATCGTCCATATGAGGCAATCACTATTAACGACCAGTTGCAAAATACGCTGAGATCGCTGATTCAATCAGGCTGGCAATCTAACCCAGCCATGCATAAAATTATTAGCGATTATGCTAAATACCACGCCGCACTCGTTATTGCTGGCGGGCTGTTCACGCTGATTTTAATATCACTTAGCGTGTTTTTTTGGATTAAGTTCAAGAAAATACCTAAGACAGGTAAATTCAAATGGATATTTGAAAAGAAAGTATATTTCTCCTTCGGACTCTTGAGTGGTATTGTGGCTCTATGTATGACTCTTATCGTCGCGGCGAATGCTACAAATGCATTTAATCCGCTACACGGGTTCTCACTACTGATAGATGACCTTACTCCCTCAAGCTATAGCGTACAATTGCACCACGCCTATAATGATTGGATACAGTCGGGCAGCAGTACTCTCCCTACCCTTATCGAACAGCATATTCATCGGCGTGTCATATTCCACACCACAAAAGCAATAGTTTGTGGCATCCTGATAATCGTGTTCACGGCGTTGAGTATACCTCTTTGGAGGACTTTAATTAAAAAGCCCAACGCAAGCGAAACAAAATGGAGGCTCAAAGAAAAAACATTTTTTGTTGCTGGGATTGCTACGGTCGCCCTTTCCCTACTTATGATGATAATAGTTGTAGCTAATCTGCAAGGGGCAATTGCACCCATAGCATTGACGTTGCTTTTTGGTTGAATACGCTGAAAATAAATGCCTTACATTAAAAATCACCTATATGCGGTGTTATTCAGAAAAAACTTAAATTAGGAAGGCGATCGCAAATTTGTTATCCATTCGTGATGCGATTCGCGTAAATAATTTGCCTAGCAGTTGCGATCGCTGAAAGCAGATGTCCTTATTTAACTCAGTCAACAACTCTATTAGCCTGTTTTAAAGGCTCCCCAGATTGCAGAAATGGCACTAAAATATGGGTCATTGGCAATAGAGATAAAAACCACATGGGGAATTTAGGCGCTTGGTCTATTAAGATCGTCCAAAGTTTTTTACTGCTAGGGCAAATCATCGTCCATGTCTTGTTTCGGAGGCGGATACATTGGCGCAACACCAAAGAGCAGATGTCGGCTGTGGGCGTTGAGTCAGTCATGATTACTTTAGTTACTGCTAGCTTTGTGGGCGGGGTTTTTACCATCCAAGTCGCAAGGGAATTTATTAATTTTGGCGCACAACAAGCGATCGGGGGCATTCTCGCGATCGCGCTTTGTCGAGAGCTTGCCCCAGTCCTGACGGCAGTAATTATTGCGGGTCGCGTCGGCTCAGCGTTTGCGGCGGAAATTGGCACGATGCAGGTAACAGAGCAAATCGATGCCCTCTATATGCTGCGTACCGATCCCATTGATTATCTCGCTACGCCCCGTCTGCTCGCCTGCGTGTTGATGTTACCTATTTTGACCATTTTGGGACTTTTGACAGGCATGACAGGGGGAATGCTAATTTCTCAGGCAATCTACGACATTCCCTATAGTATGTTTCTCAACTCGGTCAAAAATTTCTTACAAACATGGGATTTGATCGCTGCCGTGTTGAAATCCTGTGTATTTGGGGCATTGATTGCCGTAATTGGGACAAATTGGGGCTTAACCACCACGGGCGGAGCTAAAGGGGTCGGAGAATCAACCACAACAGCCGTAGTTACCGCACTCTTGGCAATCTTTATTAGTAATTTCTTCTTATCTTGGCTATTCTTTAATGGTGCGAGTTCCACCATCGTTAGATAATTAACGGTTGAAAATTGACAGTTGTTAATCTTTTAAGGAACTCACAGATAACTTAATAACTGGTATTTGATAACTGACCACGAACTACGAGAAGGACTGGAAACTGATTATGGTGCAAGAAATTCAACTGCCTGTTGTTGCCACAAAGAATGAATGGACAATTCTCGATAGCGAAAAGCTCTATCGCATCGATGGTTGGGGCGAGCCTTATTTTAGTATCAACGAAGCAGGACATGTGACCGTTTCACCGATGGGCGATCGCGGCGGCTGCATCGATCTATTTGAACTGATCCACGATCTCAAGCAGCGCAACCTTCGTCTTCCCATGTTGCTGAGATTTTCTGATATTCTCGCCGATCGGATCGAACGCATCAACTCCACATTTGCCAAAGCGATCGCGCGCTACAACTACAACGGTGTCTATCGTGGGGTTTACCCTGTTAAAGTCAACCAACAGCGTCAGCTTGTGGAGGAGTTGGTCGAATTTGGCAAGCCTTACCAGTTTGGGCTAGAAGCAGGTTCTAAGCCAGAACTCTTGATCGCGCTTGCCACGCTCAAAACCCCTGGGGCTTTGCTGATCTGCAATGGCTATAAAGATTTGGAATATATCGAAACCGCACTGCTATCGCAACGGTTGGGACAGACGCCCATCATCGTTTTAGAGCAACTCGAAGAAGTAGATTTGGTAATTCAAGCCGCGACCAAGTTGGGCATCGATCCAATTTTGGGCGTGCGAGCCAAGCTCAGTTCTAAAGGCATCGGTCGTTGGGAAGACTCGGCAGGAGATAGAGCCAAGTTTGGGCTGAGTATGTGGGAAATCTTGGAAGTGGTCGATCGCCTGCAAGCGGCTGGTCTGCTCAATTCTTTACAGTTATTACATTTCCATATTGGTTCGCAAATTAGTTCGATTGGCGTAATTAAAGATGCGCTCAAGGAAGCAGGGCAGATTTACGTCCAGTTGGTGGCGCTGAATGCCAATATGAAATATATCGATGTCGGGGGTGGATTGGGGGTCGATTACGATGGTTCCAAAACCAACTTCTATGCTTCCAAAAACTACAGCATGCAAAACTATGCCTATGACGTAGTTGCTGCCATTAAGGAAGCCTGTGCCGCCAAAAACATTCCCGTCCCCACCTTGGTAAGCGAAAGTGGAAGAGCGATCGCTTCGCATCAATCAATTTTGATTTTTGATGTACTGAATACCAGTGGAGTTCCCAACAGCCCCATCGAACCCTTAGCCGAGGGCGAACATCTGATTATTCGCAACCTGTTTGAGACACTTGAGAATATCAATGTGAATAACTATCAAGAGGTCTATCACGATGCCGCACAGTTCAAAGAGGAGGCAGTGAGCCTATTTACGTTTGGCTATCTCAGTCTGAGAGAACGAGCAAGGGTGGAACGCCTATATTGGGAATGTTGCGATCGCATTCTCAAGATCGTGCGCCAACAAAACTACGTGCCCGACGATCTCGAAGACCTAGAACGGATTATGGCGCATACCTACTACTGTAATTTCTCAGTATTTCAGTCAGCTCCTGATAGCTGGGCGATCGATCAACTGTTCCCGATTATGCCCATCCATCGCCTCAATGAAGAGCCCACCTGTCGCGGTACGTTGGCAGATCTGACCTGCGATAGCGATGGCAAGATCGATCGCTTTATCGATCTGCGCGATGTCAAATCCGTACTGGAACTCCATCCCTTTTATCATGGGGAACCCTACTACCTCGCCCTGTTTTTAGGTGGAGCCTACCAAGAGATTCTCGGCGATCTGCACAATTTGTTTGGCGATACCGATGCTGTCCATATCCATATGACGCCAAGGGGCTATCAAGTCGAGCATGTCATCAAGGGTGACTCCATGACGGAAGTCCTGCAATACGTTCAGTACAGCCGCGAAGGGATGCTTGAGAATCTACGTCGCGAAACGGAACGTGCTTTGCAAGCTAAGCAAATTACTCTCGCTGAAGCTAGATTGCTCTTGCAAAACTACGAACATAGTTTGAGCGGTTACACTTATCTCAGCTAGCATTTAATGCCATAGCCTAAAATCGTAGGATCAATTCATGCATTTGATCCTAGCAAGCCGACTTACTGGAACCGAAGGGTTTGATTCCCCTGCCCGATAGGGCATCCCCCTTGAAAAAAGGAAGTGGATTCTCCCCCCTTTTTTTCAAGGGGGGCTGGGGGGGATCCTTGGGAGGAAAGTAGTCTAAAAAATTAGCTACATCGTTAGCTAAAGGTTAAACTCAGTTATAACTAGATCGTCAAGGAGAAAGCCTATGTCTACTCTAGTACAACCATCTGAAGTTGTTAAGGTTGAATCATCCAACAAAAGAGTCTGGACTGACACAGAATTTATGGCACTTCCAGATGATGGACATCATTATGAAATTGTAGATGGAGAATTAATGGATGTGGGGAATTCTGGGGCGAAGCATGGTTACATTGCAATTATTTTAAGTTCTGCTTTATTTGCTGTGGTTATGTCTAAAAAGCTAGGAGCCTTATTTGATTCTAGTACGGCTTTTAAAATGGAAAGTGGGAATAAGCGTTCTCCAGACATTTCTTTTTTTACTAAAGAAAGGCTACAAGGACTAGAAGAATTACCGACTGGCTTTTTAGAAGGAGCCCCCGATCTAGCTGTTGAAATTCTATCTCCCGGAAATACCATTGAAGAAATCGATGATAAAATTGCGGAATATTTCCAGAATGGTAGTCGCCTAGTTTGGGTGATTAATCCAAGACAGCAATATATTTTGGTTTATCGCTCCTCTCAAGCACCCGATCGCTTACTCAAGCCAGAAGATTCCCTTGATGGTGAAGATGTCGTTCTTGGGTTTTCTCTTCCTGTGACAGAATTGTTCCAAAAACTTTCGTTCTAACCACTTTCCGCCTATGAAAGTTATGGCAATCTCAATTTGACAAAAGCTCACAGCTAAAAGCTATGTCCCCCCTGCCAAACAACGAATCGCCTCCAACATACCTCGGGCTTTATTGAGGGTTTCTTGGTACTCATAGGCTGGCTCTGAATCGGCGACGATTCCTGCGCCTGCCTGCACGCTGACCACGCCATCTTTGGCAATCAACGTCCGAATTGTAATCGCTGTGTTTAGCTGCCCCTCAAAGTCGTAATAACCATAGGCTCCTGAGTAAGTACTGCGGCGATCTCGTTCTAGGTTGTGAATGATCTCCATGGCGCGAATTTTGGGCGCACCACTGACCGTCCCCGCAGGGAAGCAAGCTTGCAGTAAATCCCAAGCATTTTTACTAGAATGCAACTCACCGACCACATTACTGACAATGTGCATGACATGGGAATAACGCTCTACAGTCATCAGTTCATCCACGACCACCGTGCCGCTGCGACAGACCCGCCCCAAGTCATTGCGACCTAGATCTACCAGCATGACATGCTCGGCAACCTCCTTGGGGTCATTCAGCAAATCCTCTGCGAGGGCAGCATCTTCCGCCGAAGTTGCGCCGCGTGGTCGCGTGCCTGCGATCGGACGCACGAGTGCCTGCATGGTATCACCGACTTTGTCCGCTTTGACCATCACTTCAGGGCTAGAACCGATCGCCTGCCAGTTATCGAAGTGAAAGTAGGCCATGTAGGGCGAAGGGTTAATCAGGCGCAGCGAACGATAGAGGCTAAAGGGATCGCCTGTAAATGGTGTGGATAGCCGCTGAGATAGCACCACCTGAAAAATATCGCCTGCCTTGATATGTTGTTTTGCCAACTTCACCGATTCGCAAAAATCCTCGCGGCTGATGTTACTGGTATAGGCGAGGGGCGGCTGTTGTGCGGGATTTGTCCAGTTAATCGCTGTTTTTTGTCGATCCAATGGCGATCGCAACTTATCCACGAGTACGTTGACACGATCGCAGGCTGCGTTATAAGCAACTTGCGGATCGGGATGGGCGCGCAGGTCGGCATAGGCGATCGCCCAAATTTTGCGTTTGACCTGATCGAAAACGAGCAGGCTATCAATCTGCATCCAGAGTCCATCGGGCAGATCGCCCTCCTGGCATTCATAGACTGGGACTTTAGGCTCAATCCAGCGAATTAGCTCGTAGCCCCAAAAGCCAATTAGCCCACCTAAGCTGGGCGGTAGCTGCGGCAATTTCACAGGATGAATCGGCGCTAGACAGTTGGCCAAATGCTGTAGCGGATTGCCAATATGGACTTGCGTCGTCCCATCTCGAAAAGTCTGCGTGGTGCGATCGCCTCTTGCTTCCAATCGCCACAGCGGATCGCAGCCGAGTAAGCTATAGCGACCAATATGTTCGCCCCCTTCTACCGATTCGAGTAAAAAGCTATAGGGTTGTCCTTGACAGACGCGATACCAAGCTGAAACAGGCGTATCGAGGTCAGCAACCAATTCTTGGTAAACAGGAATAAAGTTACCCTGTTCGGCAAATTGCCGAAATTGTGAATATTCTGGGAAAGTCATAGTAGAGGCGGCTCACTCTAAAAGCTTCATGGGGATGAGAGCCAGTGAGGTAAAAAATGGACAACAAACTAAAGGGCGAGATATCTCGCCCCTCTAGTTTAAATGATAAATAATGAATGATAGCTAAAGATAGCTTTGCTCTGAGATTGCCTCAGATTCCCGAATAAATTCGAGAACTATAGTAAAGAATTATCCACCGAATAAATCGGGAAATAAACCTAAACTTCGTATGTTGCTTTACCAGTGAACTTGACTGAGATTGGGTTGGGATTATCACCAATCTTGCGGCTAACACTGTTGACAGCTAAACGACCAGCATTGACCTTCTCTGGGAATACGCCATCGTTGGGATGCAGGTAAACCTGATCGCCATTGGGGAATTCACGCCAGATCTTGTAGTTGGTGATCTTAAACTTGCGTAGTTGAGTACCGAGGGCTAGTGCCTGTTCCTTTTTGGCTAAGTACAGTAGGTTGTCACCCGATACCATCGTAGCTGCACCACCGGTAGGTAGTTCAAACACTTGTTCCTTAGGGCTGTTCCAAGCGATTAGATACTTTTCTTCGGTGTAAGCGGCGGAGAGAAGTCCACCTGTGCTGCCATTCCAGATTGGGGTTTTGCCTGTGGGCTTACTGTCAGACATTGAGATTTTTCTCCCAGATTAATATTTTGGTATTTGAGCATTTCGCTCATCATTTTGCCTAGCTATTTAGACGCATTGGAACAGAAATGCTTTTTGTTATCAAGTGCAAAGATAACATCATCTGATACCCCCGATTCAAGCTTACTTAACGTTACTTTACTTAAATGGGAAGCTCGATCTGCGTAATGAATTCAAGACAAAAGTTTGACGAATTTCAATGCCAATCACAATGGATATTTGGTCAGAACAAAGCATTTAGCGACAAATCTTTGCAAATCTTAATATTTCCATGACGCTTGTTTGCCCCAGTCAAAACTTAAAGCGATGGATCAAGCGATCGCAACTTACATCTAACGTCAGTTCGGGAGCAGAAAACCTGAAATGCTATGCACCTCAAGGATCCCCCCCAGCCCCCCTTATTAAGGGGGGAGAATCTAGGAAGTCTCCTTTATTAAGGGGGATGCCCGATAGGGCAGGGAGATCTAAGCCCCAAAACGAAGCAAAAAGAACTTGTATGTACACCGTAACCTTTACAGGGTAGGTAGCCGATTTGCTAAATTTTATTTTTTCGGAATTTCCACAGACTTGACATACAACTCCTTGAGTTGCGCGTCATCCACTGAGGAAGGGGCATCGGTAAGCAGATCTCTTGCCTGTTGCGTTTTGGGGAAGGCAATCACTTCTCGAATCGAGTCCGCACCTGCGAGTAGCATCACCAGTCGATCTAAACCAAAGGCAATGCCACCGTGGGGTGGGGTTCCATATTCAAAAGCTTCCAAGAGAAAGCCAAACTTCTCTTGAGCCTGCTCTGGGGAAAGCCCGATCGTGGCGAAAACCTGTTCCTGTACTTCACGTTTGTAGATCCGCAGAGAACCGCCACCAATCTCTAGACCGTTAAACACAATGTCATAGGCGAGGGCGCGGGTCTTGACGCTAAAGGGTTCGCCCACTTGAAAATCTTCAGGGTTAGGTGCGGTGAATGGATGGTGGATTGCCTCCAATCGCTTTTCACCAGCATTCCATTCAAACATGGGGAAGTCTGTGACCCAAAGTAGGTTGATTTTCTCAGGATCGATCAAACCTAGCTCTTGACCGAGGGCTAACCGCAGGCGATTTAAGGGTTCGTTGACGATCGCAACATCACCCGCGCCAAACAGAATTAACGTCCCAGGTTCTGCCCCAGTTCGCTCGAACAGGGTGGCTTTTTGAGCATCAGTCAAATTGTCTTTAATTGCGCCAATCGTGTCGATCGCTCCGCCTTCGCGCACCCTGATGTAAGCGAGACCCTTAGCTCCATACTGAGCTGCGAGATTTGCCAAGTCACCACCGGGCTTGATGCGGGTATTGGAAATCGCACTATCCCCATTGGGAATTGCCAGTGCCTTGACCACACCACCATTGGCGATCGCACCCGAAAACACCTTAAATCCCGAATCGGCAAACAGATCGGAGACATTCACCAACTCTAGACCAAATCTGGTGTCGGGGCGGTCGGAACCATAGCGTTCCATTGCTTCGGCATAGGTAATGCGAGGAAAGGGAGGAAGTTCTATACCCTTAATCGTTCTGAAAACGTGACGCAGCAGGTTCTCATTCAGTTGCAAAATTTCCTCTTGAGACATGAAACTCATTTCCATGTCGAGTTGCGTAAATTCGGGCTGGCGATCGGCGCGCAAATCTTCATCGCGGAAACAACGTGCGACTTGATAGTAGCGATCGCATCCACCCACCATCAGCAATTGTTTAAACAACTGAGGCGATTGAGGGAGGGCATACCATTGTCTGGGGTTAACGCGGCTAGGAACGAGGTAGTCTCTCGCACCTTCGGGTGTGGAACGGCACAGCATTGGGGTTTCTACTTCCATGAAACCGCATTCGTCTTCTAAATAACGCCGTAGGGTTTTGACGACCTCAGCCCGTAATTTTAGGTTGTTGGCAAGGCGATCGCTGCGCATATCAAGGTAGCGATATTTGAGACGCAATTCTTCTTTAACGCTGTCTGTCTCTGATACCAAGAAAGGTAACTGCTTATGAACGGCATTTAGCAGTTCAATCGACTCGGCATAAATTTCGATCTCACCCGTGGCGAGTTTGGGGTTGAGTGAGTCCGCAGGACGGGCTGACACCTTGCCCGTAATTCTGACCACATACTCATTTCGCATTTCGGCGGCAATTTCACAGGATTGTGGCGTACGAATCGGATCGCTAACAATTTGCACGACCCCCGTGCGATCGCGCAGATCGAGAAAAATCACACCACCATGATCGCGTCTACGATCCACCCAGCCACAGAGACTAACTGATTTATCAATGTGTTCGGCGTGGAGATGACCACAGTAATGAGTACGCATAATTAATTTTGGATCTGCAAGTATTAAGTAACAAGTAACATATTAGCAATCAGTCATCTGCTTTTAATCAGTGCTTAGCGATCGATGACTTTTGATTTCAAGCTTCGATGCTATCTTTTCGTATGGGTGGATAATCTCAAGCTATTAGAAAAGCAGCGTGTGAAGCATATGAAGAAAGCTGAACTAGATATGGAAGACGATCTTCGAGCCGAATACGATCCTAGCCTTTTGACTTATCTATAATTTTTCTAACTTTTTAGAAATGGGTTCCAGAGGTGTGAGAAAGTATAAATGGCTACAAAAGTCCATTCATAAAATAAAAGGGGTATCATAGGTTATGAATACGCAAGACCAAATCAGGGAACTTCTGACTCAAGAACGTTTGGAAGCCGAACACCAGCAAAAAAATGTTTTGATACGCGCTACTGAATCGATTGAAGCACCAATAGAACCAGTTGTAAGTGAAGAAGCACGCGAACTGCTAACTCAAGAACGTTTGGAAGCCGAACACCAGCAAGAAAATGTGCTGATGCGTGCCGCTGAATCGCAGCATTAAGAATATACCTGTAGACCAACTTCAATCGCAGTAACCCACACTTTGCCATTCTTGACTTACGAATCGACTTAGATAGCTAGGAAGCGAGAAGATCTGGCATGACTACAAGGCGACTTTGCTAAAGTTTTAGCTACACTACAAGAGGAGTTAGTACAGCAAAGCAGTAAGCTTTTGTCGTGCAGTTAGAGGGTTGCTAGGTTTATGCCATTTTCATCGGTTATTCGCTCTTTGATGCGATCGCCTTTTACAGACGAGCTAGAGAGCAAGTTACAAGCATCGCAATGTCTGAGGCTATCGGGGCTATCCCGCTTAGGCAAAGGCGTTATTAGTTCTTGTCTGAGCCAAAAGCAAGAGCGTCCCCTCGTCGTGATTACCGCCACTCTCGAAGAAGCAGGGCGATGGGCGGTGCAGCTAGAGGCGATGGGTTGGCAGACCGTGCATTTTTATCCGACCTCAGACACATTACCCTACGAGCCTTTTGTGCCTGAGTCTGAGATTACTTGGGCGCAGATGCAGGTGCTGTCCGATTTGGTTCGCAGTCAAGACGAGGATCGAGCCAACGCCACAAATAACGGGCAAAGATTGGCGATCGTAGCTACCGATCGCGCCTTGCAGCCGCATTTACCCAAGCTAGAAGACTTTCAATCCTTTTGCCTACAGATGTCTGTGGGCATGGAACTCAGCCTTAATAAATTAGCGGCAGACTTGACGCGCTTGGGGTACGAGCGTACCGCCCTAGTAGAAGCAGAGGGGCAATGGGGAAGGCGTGGCGATATTGTCGATATTTTCCCTGTTTCCAGCGAACTCCCGATCCGTTTGGACTGGTTTGGCGATCACATCGAGAAAATCCGAGAATTTGATCCCGCCACCCAACGCACCCTAGATAGTATTCCCTCCATCTCCCTTACCCCGATTAGTTTTGAGCCGATTTTCGGGATCGCTCAAGATTCCAAACAGTATTCCAAACAAGATTCCAAGCAGGATTCTTCACAAGATGCCAAAGATGAAAATCCAAGAATATTTGCGGTGAATCCTGAGGCAAGGGCTTCGCTGATTGATTACCTCAGCGATCGCAGCCTTGTCGTAATCGACGAACCCGAGCAATGTCAAGCCCATAGCGATCGCTGGGTAGAGGCGGCTGAGCAGGCATTTCTCTACCACCAATCTACAGTTGGCGAACCGTTAACGGATAATGCTGCGATTCGCAAATTACACCGTTCGTTTGAGGAGTGTTTGGCAGAAATTGAAGTATTCGCTCGCTTGTATCTATCAGAATTGGGCGAAGAAGGCAAAGGCATCAATCTCTTAAGCCGTTCCATTCCAGCCGTACCGCATCAGTTTGGCAATCTAGCTAAAACAATTCGGGAATATCGCGATCAAGGGTTTAAAATCACGTTAATCTCGGCGCAGCCTTCTAGAGCCGTGTCTTTACTGCAAGAACATGATTGTCCTGCTCAGTTTGTGCCCAATGTTAGGGATTATGGGGCAATTGAGAAGTTGCAATCGGGACGCACACCCGTAGCGTTGAAATATTCAGGCGTAGCTGAGATTCAAGGGTTCGTGCTACCAATTTTTCGGATTGCGGTGATTAGCGATCGCGAATTTTTTGGGCAGCATTCCCTCGGGACACCTAGCTACGTGCGTAAGCGACGCAGGGCAGTTTCTAAACAGGTCGATCTGAATAAGCTCTCCCCCGGTGACTATGTCGTGCATAAGCATCATGGCATCGGACAGTTTCTCAAGCTAGAGCGTCTCACGATTAACCACGAGACTCGCGAGTATTTGGTGATTAAATATGAAGATGGCTTGCTAAGGGTGGCAGTCGATCAAATGGCATGTTTGTCTAGATTCCGCAGCCAAGCGGAAGGCAAGCCGCAACTCAATCGCATGTCTAGCAAGGCTTGGGCAAACACGACAAATAAAGCCCGTAAAGCGATCAAAAAAATTGCGATCGATCTTTTGGAACTCTACGCCAAGCGATCGCAGCAGGTTGGCTATACTTTCCCTTCGGATATGCCTTGGCAGCAGGAAATGGAAGAGTCTTTTCCCTATCAACCCACACCCGATCAGCTCAAAGCGACCCAAGATGTGAAGCAAGATATGGAAAGCAGTCGCCCTATGGATCGGCTGGTCTGTGGTGATGTCGGTTTCGGCAAAACCGAAGTGGGGATCCGTGCCATATTTAAAGCAGTGACAGCCGACAAGCAAGCTGCACTCCTCGCTCCAACTACGATCTTGGCACAACAGCACTATCACACTCTACAGGAACGCTTCGCGCCCTATCCCATCCAAATCGCATTACTGAATCGATTTCGTTCTGCTAGCGAACGTAAGGAAATTATCCAACGCCTCAAAACGGGGGAATTGGATATTGTCGTGGGAACCCATCAATTGCTGTCCAAGGAAATCAGTTTTAAGGATTTGGGCTTATTGGTCGTTGATGAAGAACAACGGTTTGGTGTCGCCCAAAAAGAGAAAATCAAAGCCCTAAAAACCGAGGTCGATGTCTTGACTCTAACTGCAACACCGATTCCACGCACCCTCTATATGGCACTGTCTGGCGTGCGCGAGATGAGCTTGATTACCACCCCCCCACCCTCG
Organism: Tumidithrix elongata BACA0141; assembly: GCF_036349135.1. Taxonomy (NCBI): domain Bacteria; kingdom Bacillati; phylum Cyanobacteriota; class Cyanophyceae; order Pseudanabaenales; family Pseudanabaenaceae; genus Tumidithrix; species Tumidithrix elongata. Next base: position 17,085 of record NZ_JAZBJZ010000058.1, on the reverse strand, counting down.
CGGCGATCGATCAAGACGCACTTGTCTCGCTATAATGCCGAAGCGATCAGAGCGGCAATCAGGCAGGAACTCGATCGCAGCGGTCAGATTTTTTACGTCTTACCTCGGATTGAGGGCATCGAAGAAACGGCAGCAAAAATCCGCGCCATGATCCCATCGATCAGAATTGAAATTGCCCACGGACAGATGCCTGAAGCAGAATTGGAATCCACCATGCTCACCTTCAACAGTGGCGAAGCCGATATCCTGCTTTGTACCACGATTATCGAGTCAGGATTGGATATTCCCCGCGTTAACACGATCATTATCGAAGATGCCCAGAAATTCGGATTGGGGCAACTGTATCAACTGCGCGGTCGGGTCGGTCGAGCGGGTCTACAGGCTCATGCTTGGCTGTTTTATCAAGAAAAAGGCGAGCTTACAGAACCAGCCCGCAAGCGTTTGCGAGCGATTCAAGAATTCACCCAACTCGGTTCTGGTTATCATCTCGCCATGCGCGATATGGAGATTCGCGGAGTGGGGAATCTCTTAGGTGCAGAGCAGTCTGGGCAGATGGACGTAATTGGATTTGACCTCTATATGGAAATGCTACAAGAGGCACTGAATGAAATTCGCGGTTCTGAAATCCCTGAAGTTGACGATACCCAAATCGATCTGCCGATTACAGCCTTTATTCCCTCTGAGTATATTCCCGATACCGATCAAAAGATGAGTGCCTACCGTGCTGTGGCTTCCGTCAGTTCGCGCAAGGAATTGGGACAAATTTTAGAAGAATGGCGCGATCGCTACGGTACGGTTCCCCTACCCGCTCGACAACTGGTGAAGGTGATGGAATTAAAGCAGGTGGCTAAAAAAATCGGCTTCTCTCGCATTAAGCCCGAAGGTAAGCAGCACGTTATTTTAGAAACTAAAATGGAAGAACCAGCTTGGAAGATCTTGCAGCAGCAGCTACCCAGTCACTTGCAATCTCGGTTTGCCTATCAAGTTGGCAAGGTCACGGCTAGAGGTTTAGGGACAATGGCTCCCGATAAACAGCTCGAAAATTTGATCGAGTGGCTCGAGCTAATGCAAGCAACGCTACCAGCAAACCTGTCAACAAACCTGCCAACAAGTGGCATGGGCTAGCGTATTAGAAAACACACTAAAGCTTTTGTAAATATGTCAATATAGGGGATTAAAATCTTAATATATTTTTTAGTTTTGAAATTTTATTTTTATTGCTGGGCGTAAGTTAATATTCCTCACGTTAAAACCGCAATGTTAGACATCCCTTCCCAGGGGCAAAAACGAACGAGAAGCCAATTTGAACGACAACTGCGTCGTTTAGAACAGGATGCGCTGCGCATGGGAGCCCTGGTAGAAAACTCCTGTTTGTTGGCACATACGGCTTTGTTTGAGCGCAATCTAGAGACAGCCATACAGATTAGCGCCCAAGACAAACAAATTGATGGATTTTATCGCCAAATAGAATTGGACTGCATCAGCCTCATGACACTGCAATCGCCCGTATCCCGCGATCTGCGGTTGTTAAGTGCTTTGATGCATTTGGTTCGAGATTTAGAGCGCATTGGCGACTATGCCGAAAATTTAGGTGAAATTGCGATTAAGCTATTTTCCTACCCTACCCCACCTTTTATGGAAGAACTTCAGACTATGTCCAATCGCTGTCGTGCCATGTTAGCGATGAGTTTGATTGCCTTAGCAAATTTTGATTCTGATATGGGACTCCAGATTAAAGCCAAGGATGATGCGGTGGATGATGACTATGCCATGTTGTTTGACCTATTGGCAAAACAAAACCCGATCGCTGGCTCGATCGAACCCACCATGCTGATGGTTTTGGCAATTCACCATTTAGAACGTATGGCAGACCATGCCACCAACGTCGGACAGCGGGTTAGCTATATCGTCACAGGTAAACGGCATTAAGCTTCCGATCGAGTCACTGTCAATCCCATTCATCATCGTCCTCTTGATGTGTGACCGCCTGTTTGAGCATTTGGTCGAGGTTTTGCCAATCGATCGCATCGGCAGTTTGAGATAACGTCAATTGCCCTTTGTGGAGTTGAATGACATGACTACACCAGCTAGACACCTGATCGAGTTGATGATTGACCATAATCACCGTTTGTGGCTGCGGCGATCGCGTTAATTCTTGCAGGGTATCGAGTAATAATTGGGCTAAGCCGCGATCGAGGGCAGAAGTGGGTTCGTCCAACAAGATCACCTCTGGCTCTGTAATCAACGCGCGGGCGATCCCTACCCATTGCCTTTGCCCCAAAGATAGCTCCACCTCGGCGCGACCCATGAGTTTGCTGTCAAGATTTAATCGCTCTGACCATGTTTGAAACCTTGTTTGAATTTCTGGGGCAGGATAACCGCGCAGGGTGAGGGGATAGCGAATTGCCTCGGCAACGGTCATTCCCAATAAGCTTACCTCCTGTGGCACGAGCATAATCTGACGGCGCAAAACGGGCACGGGAATCTCGAAAATTTCTTTGCCATCAATGAAAATTTTACCTGCAGTGCGATCGCTAAGTCGATTTAGCAATCTTAATAGCGTAGACTTGCCTGCCCCAGTTGACCCCACCAATGCTGTTTGACTGCCATGGGCGATCGTCACAGAAATATTTGTGAGGATTTGTTTGAAACTGACTTGCTGAAACTCGATCGATGCCATAAGAGCTAAATTCTTATCATTTTTGACTCAACTGCTGTGAGATCTGTGAGGCTTCTCTGTGATACTCCTCACCTAACCTATAGCGTAATAGATGCTATCAGTTATTGATGAAGCATGTAGCTTTGCAACTTTTTTATGAAGTTCCTGTCTTCTAGTATTACGAGCTTTACTTTTCGGGTTAAGGTGTTTTCACAACCAATTGAGAAAATCCTAAGACAAGTAAGCAATTTAACGAAGCGATCGTGAGAGGAATTCTGGCAATCTAGTCAAATGTTGCTAGGTGCACTCATGGGTTTGGAATTCAAGTTTGGAGATTTAAGATGAAGGCAAAAAAATTATCAACGCAGCAGTCAGAATCAAAACAAGCGAAATCAACTTGGCTATCTAAGTTGCGACAGAGACTTTTATTCTTTTTTATTGGGGTATGCTTTGTTTCTCTATTAGCGCCGCAATTAGCATCTGTGGTCGCACAAGATGTCAATCAGGCTAGGGTTAAAGAGGTAATCGATGGCAATCAAGTTTACATTCAAGAGCGTCAGGCAAATGTCAATGATGTGGCTCAGTATAACGAGAGCGTGCGAACGGGAAATGCCAAAGCCGAATTAGGTTTTAATACAGGTGCGGTGTTCAGACTTTCGCAAAACTCAGCGCTTACGGTCGGTCAATGCCTCAGACTCGATAGTGGCGTCTTACTAGTAAATGGTCCAGTGAATGCTTGTACTTCATCAATTACCGCTGGGGTACAGGGTACTACCTATGTCATCGAAGTAGATGACAAGGGCAACCAAAAAGTTACTGTATTGGAAGGCGAAGTTGTGGTCAAGAAAACAAAAAAAACAACTCCTTCCAATACAAATCCTACTCCTAAACCAGGGACTACGAGTACCGACCCTACTTCTAAGCCAAGTACTACCAAGCAAATTAGACCAACGCAACAAACTCCGCCAAAACCTCCAAGTTTTCCCGATCCCAATACACAACCAACTAAACCACTGACCGATCCTTCTCAGTCATCGTCAGATTCTAAACCTGTGTTGGAGGTAAAGCCACAAACGAGTCCTAGCCCAAGTCCTAGTAGTTCGGATACGAGCGATACTGTGGTCTTAAAATCTGGACAAAAACTAGAGGTTGATGCTCAAGGAGCTTTAGGAATCATCCAAAAGCTAACCCAAGGAGAATTTGAAGGTCTATTGGGCGGTAATTTATTTAAAGGATTTACCGATCAACTTCCTAGTATTGACAAGATTCGCAGCTCCTTTGAGGGCTTATTCCCCGGAGTCAGCTTCCCAATTCCTAATCTCCCTAGCATTCCTCGTATTCCCACACCGAGTATTCCAGGACTTCCATTTTAAATTTCGTTCTGGATTTCAAAAGTAAATAGAGGGGGGAATTCATTTCTCCCCTTTTTTATGGCATAAATCCCCGATCGCTTAAGGATCAACCACCGACCCCATAAATAAAATTGTGTCCGTATCGCGATCGCAAATCGTCAAGAAAAAAGGTCGATTGATTGCCATGTGTATTTCTCCCCCCCTAGACATTCCAACTGAGGTAACTGCTGCTGCTTCCGTCCCTTTTTCGTTAACATCTATAAAGGCTTTATGTTTGACTTCACTGATAAATCCTCCTCCCTTTGCGATCGCCGAAAAATCTGCCCTAGGGCTAAAAGCTATCTTCATACCTAATGCTTCTAGCGTCTTGCTCAGTTCCTGCGCGTATTCCAGCTTAAATCGAGGCAGTTCTAGATCAACTGATTCTGATTGCAAGTGCGATCGCCATTCTTGCCAATTAGAAAGATTCAAGCTTTGGTAAAATTCCTCAAGACTAGAGTTGGATTTGGGCAAGAAGATATACATGCCGATCCTGCTGTGCTTATATCGCAGTCCAATTGCTTGGAATTTATCTGTCTCAAAATAGCGAAATTGACCCGTTTGTCGCATCATTGGTACGTTTTTTTGCTTCCCATTGGCAAGATAGAAAGGTTTAGGCTTTGTCTTTGAGGGTATAAAGGGTCGCTCCCAATCGCCTTTAAAGTAAACCGCATTTATCAAAAACAAGATATCGGTTTGATTGATGCGATCGAGGATGCGATCGATCTTGCCGCGAGTATTTTGCTTTACCCAATTGTTGATCGTGCTTAAAGAAGCGGGATTGGCAAAATTGAGGCTAGCAATTTCGGCTTGATAAAACTGCTTGACCGTTTGGGCAAAATCAGGGTTGAGGGCAAGATCGCTAGTTACCCATAGAGAATTGGCAATCTCAATCTGTACGCTTGTTTTATCCCCTGATTTCCCCAGTAAAGTTTCCCTCAAAGCCCGAGTGCTCTCATTAACCTTGGATGCTTCCAAATCGAATAGTTGCAGGGTTCTTGCCATTTCCTGCTGAGTTTCTCCTTTTGCGCCGTTATAGGTCATGGTCAAGGCGATCGCGACACTGTATGGCGATATAAAGATGTTTTTACTGGTATTAACCTGAACCAGTTGCTTAAACAGGTTAAAGCTAAATTTGAGGTTTGCGGTGGTCAGATCGGGCTTAGTGAATGCGGCTTTGGCAACCAGACTAGATTTGGGACTGAGGATGGAATTCTCGATCGGATTCTTGAAAAAGCTTGACTTGTAAATCTCCTGATTTAGGTTTTTGCTGATATTCTCACTGGGTTGGAGGAGAGAAAAAAGCATCAAAGCGATCGCTAAATTAGGCATTAGCTACAAACCAAAGTAATTTGCCAACTATCCTAACTTACTTGCTTTCCCAAAATCAAATCAGCCATTTCGCGCAAGTTCCTCATGATTTCTATGCTGCCGCGATCGCATTGGGATGAATGGAACTGTCGCACAATTCGCTAAACAACCAATCTAGGTTCTCTGCCTTGAGATTGCCGTTCCATCTGTACATCTGAGCCATGATTCGAGTAAAGGTAAAGGCTAGCTCTGTGGCATGAAATAAACTGTTTTTTCGCATGATGTCATCGCTTTGGCTGCGTTCGCCACGATGATGCTTCAACAAACCCATGAGTTGACCTGTGGTACTGCGCAGGCGAGAGGTAAAACTGTCGTTAAAAGCCCAACTCGTAAATCCCCAGAATTTGGCTAAGTGGTTGACTTCGTCTTGGAGTGGTTGGGCGATCGCGTTCTGAAGTTCTCCCGTTGAGTGCGCCATCAGCCATAGGTATATCGAGGCAGCCGCCCATTCTGTAGAGATTCGGCTCAAGGTGTGTTTGTAGACTTCGAGGATGGGATTATCCGTCGCACAATATTCTTTCACTGAATTGGGCTTGGGCTGTAGTTTAATACCTGTCAACTTTTGATAAATTTTGCTAAAGACAGGCGCATGTTGCCTTTCTTCTTTTTCCCAAACGCTTACGGTAATAACTTCCCCCTGTGCATCCCTAACACCTCCCATAAATTGTGCCATCTGGGGATGCATTGCCTGAAAATAGCTCCAACTTTCCTTAGAGTATTCTCGAATGGGGGATTCGATTTCCACAGCACCTGCTAGAACAGATAGAAACAATTCGCGATCGATTCCAACAATCTGATCGATGCCAATGGCTTTCCAATTAATTGGTTGCCAAGCTCGCTGATGGGGCGCTTGAAATTGTGTGGGTAAATCGAGCAAGCGTTCTGACAGGATATCCAGAGAGATATATCGTTCCACCAGATAGTTGATTCGCGCTCTCGTTTGAAGATAGCGGGGACGAGGATAGCAATAGCCTGCAAGATCTAGCTTTGATGGGGTTTTGAGTAGTGCGTTCATGTCTTTGTCTTTGCTCCGAGAAACTAAAATTTAGTATCACGGATGTTTCTTTTTTGCTGGCGATCGCCTGTGCCACTTCTCAGATTGACCCAACCCATTAGCATCTATGTGTCATTAAAACCCTAAGTCTGCTTTTGCGGTTTCCGCAACGCGTAGAACTTCAGCAGTAGAGATTTCTTCCCAAGGAACTTCGCCAATTTCACGATAGAAAGCTTCATCATAGGCGCGGGTTTGGATAACCACAGGCATGGGTACAGCATGACCGAGAACCAGAGCCTGCTGCTTAGAGTCCAATTTAGAGAGAATATTGCGGAGATTGCCACTGCCTGCGACACCTGTAAAGATGGCATCAATGTCCTTCTCATCGTTCAATAATGCCGTGATGCGCGTACCGATCTGAGACATGACTTCGTTATCAATGCCAGATGGTCGTTGGTCAACCACCAAGAGCGTGACGAAATACTTCCGCATTTCCCGCGCGATCGTGCCAAAAATTGTTTGCTTGGCGGTCATGGGGGCGAGGAAACGGTGGGCTTCTTCGATCGTAATCATCAACTGCTGCGGGCGATCGCTAATATTCTTGGTTTGCAAAAACTTCTCGGCTTGACGCACGTAGGCTTTATGAATGCGGCGGGTAATGATATTGGTGGCAATCATGTAAGAGAGCATATTCGACTGCGAACCGAATTCAATCACAACATGCTTTTTGGCAGCGATCGCATCCAAAATTGTCTTGATATAATCTTCAGCGCAATTTGCCCGCATGTACTTTAAGTCATCCAAACGATTGAGCTTGCGCTGCAATGCCATAATCGAGGACTTGCTACCCATTTTTTGCTCGCAAAATTCCTGAATCTCGGTATTGGACATGCTCAATAGACGCGTAATCCAGTTCTTACCAAATTCGTTCCGTAAAATAATCGCGTTTTCTAAACTGGCTTCCGAGAGATTTAGCTCATCTCGAATTAACATCAAATCTTCGACTTCGATCTGCTCGTAACTGATGTAGAGTTCCTGAGCATCCCGCACGCCGCGCCGCCGCGTTGAATCTGGATCGAGCGTATAGATTTGTACCTGAGCGGGAAAAAGTTGCCGCAATCCCTTCACCGTGCTGAAGGTTTTCCCTTCCTTTGCCGCCTCCCATCCATATTCAGAATGCATGTCAAAAATTAAATTGACAGCCGCCTCCTTACGAATCACCCCAGACAAGAGCAACCGCGTCAGGAATGACTTTCCCGTGCCAGACTTGCCAAAAATGCCATTACTGCGCTCGACAAATCGATCTAAATCCAAGCAAATCGGGACGGGCATATCGATCGGCTGCCCCACAGCAAAGTTACGCTTCTGCGGATCGTCTTCCCAGCCAAATACAATGCGAAAGTCCCGTTCGGAAGCATCAAACACTTGGCTAAAGTGGCTGGGCACAGTTTTGACGGGTAGCAAACTATAGGTATTGGAATCTTCTGTTTCTACAAGCGAATATTCGACAGATTTTTTGCGTTTCGATTTTTTAACTTGGTCGGTGAGAATATCGAGGGGATTAGAAGGCACGAACATGAGCATGGGGGTTAAATTCACCGTGCCAAATGTGCCCGTTCCTGCCAGAACCTCAGTTAAAAATGTGTTGCTAGGATCGGGAGGATTGACGAGAATGCGAGGGCTAGATGTGCCTAGTGCCACATCCGTAAGCATACAAAAAAATCTGGCGCGACGACCCTGTACGACCAGAAATTTGCCGACGCGCATATCTTCAACAGAAACATTTCCGTTGAGTCGCACTTCTAAACCTTCGCTTAAAGATCCCTGGACGACAATACCTAGAGGTTGCAACAAATCCATGCAAATTTGCGTTTAAATGCTAATTCTTTTGATTAAGACTAACAGAAATTCTTGAATTTGAAGCATTTTTATAAGAATTCCCACCTAGCGGCAGGGCAGAGCCACAGACAATTTCCAAGAATAATTTGGATTTATACCATTTTCAGTTGAAATTCCAACATATCCGAATTTGAGTTCCGCGCTACGCACGGTCTTTCAAAAAGCTGCGACATAGCTTTTTGAAAGTGGTATTACCATGCCTGTAACGTTACAAGGTCAATGCATAATTGATTAATTGCCGATCGCTCGACATCATTCGGAAGCGTAGATTTTGCATGGGCAGATTCTAACCCAGCATAGAGACCGTTCGCGATCGCCATGACGTCACTATAGGAATAATCACCTCGCTTAATTGCCAGTAACTCCTCTGTATCCCCTGCTTCGCGGCGATCGACAATTACGCGGCGATCGGTCAAGATTTCAATTCCAGTCCGTAACAATCGAATTGCCTGCATAGCAAACTTACAGTCGTAACCAACTTTTGCTTCCATCACCGCTCGGGCGGGATTGCGATTTTTCTTCCACTGCTGATAATTTTCATATTCGCGGCAGGCGTTGAGATATTGCTGGTTAGTTTGCAACAAGCGAATAAAGTCATGGGAACTATGGGTCAGTTGTTGCGTATAGGTCAAGGTGTCTTCGGGCAAGGCATATTGCCGCAACACGCCTTTAAAGTCGATCTCGGCTGTGAGTAATTGCCGAAAATCTTCTAACTGTTCTAAATATTGAATGCGATCGCGAATTAATAAATACAAATACTCCAAAAATGCATGGATCTCAGTCTTGGACATAATTTGGATTGGTTCTAAGCCAAAGTCCTCTGGCTGTGGTTTCTGCTGGGGAGGATGAAGTAACCACTTGCGATGAGATTCTAGTTTTCTGATCTGCGCGTAGCCATAGCCTGCATAGGTTTTCCATACTTTTTTTGATAGAAATATCTGCTTGTGGTCGATTAAGGCTTTACCCACTGGAGTCAGATGCATGTAGTCCTTGTACCAAAGCAATTCGAGAATATTGGGATTGTTGTCTGCGGATAATTCTAAAAATTTTTTGAGTTCGTAGATGCAGGTATCCTTGCCTAAATAGGGAAACAATCCTTCTCCTTCGACCCAATCGCGATCCCTTTGCTCGATTTTACTAAACCCATAGTAATAGGGCTTAGTGGCGACAAAAACGCCCCGATAGTCATAATCAGAGCTTTCTGTTTGCAATCCATAGCCCCTAGAGCCTGTCAGTGCAATCAGGATCGTTCTTTGTTCGATTTCTTTGCGATTCATAGATGGGATTTATCGGAGCGATTTCATTCTAAGGCGGACTAAGAGATCGTGGAGTGCATCTTTGCTAGCTGGATCGGTTGACTCAGGTAACGTGCTGGCTTGGCTGGCTTGTTCGAGCGCTGTAATTAAGCGATCGCATTCTTGCCGATAAAACTCAATTTCAGCATCAACTAGATAGGATTTCTCACCTCCTTCCAACTTTTGGGCGATTAAGCTTGGAATGTAGGAGAGCTGAAATTCTTGATTGAGCCGACTTATATTCGCTTCAATTTTACCCGTTTGCATCAAGTGAATGCCCGTAAGTAAGACCCGATAGACATAGAGCAAAGGTTTGACCCGTTTGCGTGGTTCTTTCTCAAAGAGCTGCCATTGATTTTGCGCGAAGCCTAAATAATGGTGGGAATGATGCCGCGTAATGCAGGAGGTGGCGATCGCTTTGAGTTCTTCATGCTCTGGCGTACTATGCACAATCAGCGGCGAATAGAGCTGCTCTAGGACATAGCCATTTTTCTTTAAGAGCAAGCCAAAAAACTTTTTAACGTCATGGGTGACTAAATCGAGTTCTAAATCTTCTCGCAGTTCAGCTACTTCAATGGTTTCCTGCCCTGTATGCAACCCGATCACCTCTGAGATGGGTAAAATATGCACGCCCCTCAAGTCATAATCAGAATCTGGCGAGGGAAATCCATACAGATGAGCGCCACTGATTGTCGCAAATAGAAGTGGGTAGGGTTGGCTAGCGGCGATCGCAGATAGATCCATATGAACGTGCAATTATACGGATGGATGATGGATGCGCACTATCCTACTACGTTTGAGCCTATGATGAGGACAATTTACTCCCCTTTTAACTGAGATGCAGAACGCAGCGGAATATGATTGTGCCTATTGCGGCGAAGCCAATGTAACCTTTGTTGACTTTAGCGCAGGGTCGCAACAGTCCTATATTGAAGACTGTCAGGTATGCTGTCAACCCAATGTACTATTCCTTGAGATTGATCAAGAAACCTTGGAGATCGAAATCACGAGCGAACCCGAAAGCTAAGAAGCTGTTTCTAAGGATTGGTCACAATCAAAGCTAGCAGACTATTTAGGAGGCGATCACGTTCCATTGGCATAATATCGCCACTCTGTAACACATCTCGAATCATGACAAAATGAATTAAAGTTCCAATAAAGGCACGAGCGGTAACTTCAGGATCGGCAATCTGAAGTTTTGGATGCGTCTTAAAATATTCGGTTAAAAAGTCCAGACTTGTTTTTTCCATGTTTGTGACAAAAGCGCGTGCCAGTTCTGGAAAACGTCCCGATTCTCCAATAATGATTCGTAAGAAGGTCAGAATTTGCGGATCTTCCGCCACATTGTCTAACATCCCCGCAGCATATTGTTTTAAAAAAGCGATCGGTTCCTCTTCGTAGGACTGGAGATTTTGTAGCCGAAATAATTCCTTTCTACAGGACATTTGTTGAATTAACGCCGTAAACAAGGCCTCTTTGTCTGGGAAATGCCGATAAACCGTTGCTTTAGAGACACCTGCTGCTTCGACGATCTTATCGATGCGAGCCCCCGCATAGCCATGCTCTAAAAACTCACGCATCGCCCCAGCAAGAATTAATTCAGTTTTTTCTGGCGATAACTCTCGCTCAATACCCTTAGATTTAATCATGACTACCAACAGGTTTTACCAAGATCGCGCAGAGGATGGATGGTTATACATCATCCATCAACTACTGTTCAACAAATTCAATTATAGCTCTTGACAAGACGAAACTGTTTAGTTTAGTGTAATTCCATGCGAAACGAAACTGTTTAGTTTTACCAAAAGGCGCAGGAGTTCGTCTATGTTACAAAATCTTTTTGATAGCAGTGTTAAACAAAAATCTCAGCGCTGGCTTGGAATTGGGGCTACTGCTTTTTTAATTGCGATCGTTGGCGGGGGATACGGAATTTGGCGATCGCAAGCGAATTCACAGACAGCAAGCCAGAGCGTTGTCATGAATCCTGCCAAGATCGCTACGGTGTCAGCATTAGGGCGACTAGAGCCACAGGGAGAGGTCATTAAGCTATCGGCTCCCACATCCAACAACGGCAACCGAGTCGAGCAATTACTGGTACAGGAAGGCGATCGCGTCAAGGTAGGGCAGGTGATTGCAATTTTGGATAACCGCGATCAACTCCAAGCAGCCTACGAGCAAGCACAGGAAGAAGTCAAAGTTGCTCAGTCCAAGCTTTCTATTACCCAAGCGGGCGCTAAACAGGGAGAAATTAACGCCCAAAGAGCCGAAATTAGTCGAATAGAAGCTCAGCGGCAGGGAGATATTGAGTCCCAATCAGCAACGGTCGCCCGATTATCAGCGGAATTACAAAATGCGGAAATCGAGTTTAATCGGTATCGATCGCTTGCCCAAGAGGGGGCGATTTCTGCTTCTAATTTTGACAGCAAACGACTGGCTCTTGTAACTGCCCAACGGAACGTAGACGAAGCCAAGGCTGTACTCGCCCGAATTCAGACCACGAGTCCTGCCCAACTCAACCAAGCACAGGCAAATCTGGAACGTATTGCAGAAGTTCGCCCTGTCGATATTGCTGCGGGTCAGGCAGAGGTCGATCGCGCTATAGCAGCCATGAAACAGGCAAAGGCAAATTTAGATCGAGCCTATGTGAAATCACCGATTGCGGGAGAAATTTTAGAGATTCATACAAGGGCTGGCGAAGTGGTTTCCAGTAATGGCATTGTGGACATTGGCAAAACCCATCACATGTATGCGATCGTTCAGGTCTATCAAAGCGACATCCAAAGAGTCAAGCTCGGCCAGAGGGTACGCCTTAGCAGCGATTCCATTTCTGGCGAACTCTTGGGAACTGTGGAGCGCATTGATTCCCAAGTGAAGCGGCAAACCGTTGTCAATACAGACCCCAGCACCAATGTTGATGGGAGAGTCGTAGAAGTGCATGTGGTGTTAGACAATGCCTCTGGCCTCAAAGCAGCCAAGTTTACGAATTTGCTAATCTCGGCGGAGATCGAACAATGAGTGGATTCATTCAACAGATTCGACGCCGCACGCCTTTAGGGTGGTTACAACTAAGCCGCGAACGCAGCCGTTTGCTGGTAGCACTGGCTGGAATTGCGTTTGCCGATGTACTGATGTTTATGCAGCTTGGCTTTCAAGCGGCTCTGTATGATAGCAATACTAAGCTGAGCCGTGCGCTTGATGCCGACATTGTTTTTGTCAGTCCTCAAGCCCGCAATACGCAAAATCTCAGCACCTTCTCCAGACGAAGGCTATATCAAGCCAAAGATATTGCGGGCGTACAATCCGCTGAAGCCTTTTATTCCAATATCATCACTTGGAAAAATCCCGATACGCGTAAAGAAACCTCGGTTCAAATCATTGCGTTCAATCCCGATCGCGCTGCCTTGACTTTGCCAGAAGTCAATCAACAAATCAGCAAGCTCAAATTACCCGATCGCGTGCTCTTCGATCGCAAATCTAGGGGTGATTACAAACAAGCGATCGCCCAAGTGGAACAGGGACAAGCTGCACTAACGGAAGTCGATCGCCGCTCGGTGACCATTTCAGGATTATTTAGTCTGGGCGCATCCTTTGGCGCTGATGGCATTCTCATTGCCAGCGACCAAACCTTTCTGCATTTCTTTCCCCGCCGCGAAGCTGCCAGTATCAGTTTGGGACTCGTTAAGGTCAAGCTCGGTTATGATGCGAAACAGGTGGCAACCCTGTTGAAATCATACTTGCCCAACGATGTCAGAGTCTTAACCCACGAAGAATACATCGAATTTGAGGAAAGCTATTGGAAGTCTGAAAGCCCTATAGGATTCATTTTTGGCTTGGGAACGGCAATGGCATTTGTGGTGGGTGTGGTGATTGTGTATCAAGTTCTATCTACGGATGTTAACAGTCACTTAAAGGAATATGCCACGTTTAAAGCAATGGGCTATCGCAATCGCTATCTGCTCGTTATTGTGTTTGAGGAAGCTGTGATCCTGGCATTGCTGGGGTTTATTCCTGGGTTGATTTTACCGATCGGGCTTTACCAACTCGCCGCCAACGCCACAGCCCTACCCATTTACATGAATGTTTCTCGCGCGATCGCCGTGCTGATCTTAACCCTAATTATGTGCATGATGTCTGGCGCGATCGCAACGCGCAGACTGCAATCTGCCGACCCTGCCGATATGTTTTGATGCAGGAAGGAATAGCTTCCCATTCATTTTTTCGCTCTCTCCATTTCTCATCCCTCACCTCCTATGCAACCAGTCATCTCTATTCGTAACCTCAACCACTACTTTGGTCGCGACCAACTTCGCAAGCAAGTGTTATTTGATGTCAATCTAGAAATTCATGTGGGTGAAATTGTGATTATGACAGGCCCCTCAGGTTCTGGTAAAACCACATTACTAACCTTAATGGGTGGGTTGCGATCGCCTCAGTCTGGTAGTTTAAAAGTTTTAGGGCAAGAGCTTTGTGGCGCCAGTGCCGCAGAGCTGACGCTGACGCGACGGCACAATGGTTATATCTTTCAGTCGCACAACTTACATCACAGTTTGACCGCATTGCAAAATGTCAAGATGGGTTTGGAGTTACACTTTCATCTATCCTTACGAGAAATGGAAGCACGTTCGGCAGAAATGCTAGAACATGTTGGACTCGGAAATCGAATTAACTACTTTCCTGACGATCTTTCGGGAGGACAAAAGCAGCGGGTAGCGATCGCGCGTGCCTTAGTCAGTCATCCAAAAATAGTGTTGGCTGATGAGCCCACTGCTGCACTCGATAAAAAATCAGGGCGAGATGTGGTGACTTTAATGCAAACTCTCGCAAGAGAACAGGGTTGCACGATCTTACTCGTAACCCATGACAACCGCATTTTGGATATAGCCGATCGCATTGTGCAGATGGAAGATGGCAAATTAACCAATGATTCAGTCTTGAACGTAGCAGCTTAATCGTCAGTCAATCGAGTTTCTTTTGCCCCTGTTGCGGCGATCGTTCCAAACACAATGGAATAATTATTTTTCCTTATTCTGCTGCAACCAAGCGGACAAATCCGCAAGAGAAGTAAACCCTAACAGAGCCTCACCTAAATTTTCCAGTCGATCGGTTGACAATTGTTGGATAGCTTTTTGTGTCCTTAACGAGATCGCACCAAATTTACACTTAAGTAACCTTAGAACGAGAATAGCCTCACCTTGTTGCAAACCCTGTTGCAAGCCCTGTTGCAAACCTTCGAGCAAAATATCTTGATAAATCACTGATTCACGCATCACTTCACTCCGCAAAATCTGTCTTATAGAATCTTTTCCTAAAACCAAACCAGCCAGCACTGCCGAAGCAGCCATTACGTTTCCGCGTATATTTTGTTCGACAATCTCCTCAGATCGGTTGGCAACTTGCCTTAGTACTTCCAGACGTTCGGGACTGTTAGCTAGTATAGCAAGCGGCAACATTTAGCTCGGTTGGACTGAGTTGGGTAAAAGCGATCGGCTGACCGAGCAGCCACGTAGCTAGGTCGGCAAAGAAGTTTTCGGCAAGATACTTACAGACGTTATCGTACATGCGCGGAATTTTAACATCGCGTTAGCATTATTCGCGATCGCTGTGTAAAACTGTTGAAAGCTGAAAAATTTATGCCGATCGCTCTGTGTAAAATACTTTTTTATAGAACTAATTTATAGAACTAAGATTCACGAGGTCTTATGAGCTACTGCCTCAATTCTACTTGCAATAAACAAAATCCAAGCGATGCCAAGTTTTGCAAGCATTGTGGCTGGAGGCTCTTGTTAAGGGATCGATACAGAGCCGTAAAAAAAATAGGGCAAGGTGGTTTTGGCAAAACATTTTTGGCCGTCGATGAAGATAAGCCTTCCAAGCCCCTATGCGTAATCAAACAATTCTTTCCAAGTAATCAAGATCCGAGCAGTGCCATCAAAGCCGCAGAGCTTTTTGCACAAGAAGCATTAAGGCTCGATGCTTTAGGAAAGCACGCTCAAATACCCGAACTTTTCGCATATTTTGAACAGGATAAAAATCAATATCTCATTCAAGAATTCATTGATGGTCAAAATTTAGCGGAAGAGTTAGTACAGGAGGGAGTATTTTCAGAAACGAAGATTTGGCTGCTTTTAAATCACATATTACCCGTCCTGCAATTCATCCATGAGAATCAGGTAATTCATCGAGACATAAAGCCAGAAAACATAATTCGGCGTTCGGACGGACAAATTGTATTAGTTGATTTTGGTGCTGCTAAATTCGCGGCAGGTAACGGTTTAACAGCAACAGGAACGGTGATTGGCAGTGCAGCCTATACCTCACCCGAGCAAGCAAGGGGTAAAGCAATCTTTGGTAGCGATCTGTATAGCTTAGGCGTGACCTGCTTGCATCTATTAACAGGAATCGATCCATTTCAACTGTTTGATGATGCTGAAAATGACTGGATTTGGCGCGATTATCTAACAACGCCAGTGAGTGATTCCTTAGGCAAGATTTTAGGTAGACTCGTTCAGCCTGGAACCAAGAAACGCTATCAATCGGCTGAGGAAGTAATTCAAGATATTCGTCCAGAACGATATGCAACCAGTTCTCACCAAGAACCAACAGTTTCTGGAAGCAAAGCATCATTTCCCTATACATTTAGAAATTATTCATCAGGAACGATCCTTCTGAAAGGAGATATGGAATCGGTAAGTAAGTATATTGAGAACCATCCTCAGTGGTTGCCTCAGTGTATATTACCTTTAAAAGCTAGAGCGATCGGAGCGAATGCCTATTCCCTAAATATTGGCAAGATTGGCGCGCTAGGTTATGAAATCGATCCTACGGTAAATTTATACATGACTCAAGATGGAAGGAGCAATTATCAAATAAAAACCCAACCCATTCCTGCCAAAGATCCTAATGGCTATGAAGTCAGCTTTCATTCTAAAATTAAGCTAGTAGAGCATCCGACTAGAAAACCCAAAAATAAAACTACAAGAATCGAGTGGGATTTAACGCTGATCGCTAAACTTGATTTCCCGATGTTCGTCATGATTCTTCCCACATCACTGGTGCAAAGGACTGGGGATGCTATTTTAAATCAAGTTGTCAAACAAGTTTCAGATAGCTTCTCTGAGAAAATCAGTCAGGACTTCCATCGTTTTTTGAAATCATAAATCTCATATTAGAAATTAGGGTCAAACAGTTTGCCTTTAAGAAACTTGAGCTATGTTTTACCTGATGACAAGAGTATGATTAGCATTAGATTTAGGATTCTAATGCTTGATTTCTAAAATCTTTGAATACAGGTTTTCCTGTTTTTGCATTATAAACATTCAGTTGGATGAAGGCAGTAGTAACCTATCGTTTTAGATTCTTCAATTCTAGCTTTTTCAACACTTTTGTGACACTACCAATTTTTGGAACCCTTTGCATCATTACAAAAGGGCATCTCTAAAAATACAAACAAGAGTAGGAAGGGATTTGAGGAAAATG
>NZ_JAZBJZ010000057.1:0-30423 GCF_036349135.1 Tumidithrix elongata BACA0141 | reverse complement strand
ACACTGGATTTTATTTTCTCATTAATTACCTGATTTTATGGCGGGAAGGGAGTAATTACCTCTTGACTTTTAAGACAGTATCTACAGTGATTGGGTTGGCAAAAACACCACTCTTGTTTGGTTGCATTTTTCCACCAGTTCTAAATCCCCAATAAAAGCGCAGATAATGCTTTAGTGTCACTAGTTCATATCTGAAAGGGAAGAAGGCAGCGACAATGTTGTGGGACTGTAGGCGATCGCGGTTTCGACATTCCCAAGAATCGTATTGCAAATGTCATCTACAGGCAGATCGTTGGGATCGTGACCAAAGGGATTCTCAATTTCATTCCCGATTTGTTCGACTCCCGTCAAAATAAAGCTAATAATGGCAACGCTCAGGCATGTCCACCACTCCTGCCGATTTACGAGGTAGAAAGGGATGCCGATACAATAAATTAGAATTAATCGCCTTAAATAAATGGCATAGGCAAGGGGCATCGGCGTTCTGAGAATTCGTTCGCAACTGGTCAAGCCTTCTACCAAATTATTCAACAATTGACCAAAGTTCGTAAGACGTATGCTGTCAATGCGGCGGGACGCATCCTGCAAGGAATCGCGTTGAAACTGAGATTGCAGATATTCACCAATCCAGAGACTGATTTCTAACGGGCAATTTTTACTGGTCTTGAGCTTTTCGGCTTGGGATTCGGAAATCAGAGATTCCAACTGGCGATCGATCGGTTCTTGCCGCAGATGGAGTTTGGTCGCGATCGCAAAGGCGGCTAAGTGTTTTAAGGCTTGTTGCTTGGCTTCGCGATCGGCTGCGTCTAAACTGGGAACTCCCAACTGAATATCTCTGGCTAGGTTGCGGATGTTAAAGACCAAAGCCCCCAATGCCTTACGACCTTCCCAATATCGTTCGTGGGCGCTATTGGTACGGAATACGAGTAGTAAGCCCAGCACCAAGTTATAAACGACGTTCCCTGCCAACTCCCCCAACACAAAGGTTGACTGCATGGGATAAAAGTAATGCCAGAGCGAAACGAGAAAGCCAAAACTACCAAATAAGAGAACCCGTGGCAAAACAATCGGAGCTACCGAGCCTTTTAAGCTCAAAGCCACCCTAAACCATTCCATTGTGATCATGCAAATACCTATGTAGATATCAACGCAAATACCCTACCGCAAATCATAAGCCAATACCCATTTATAAGGCGATGTGCATTTTGAGGATTTGGCATAAAGAAACGCTACATTGAGTCTGGGACTGAGATTGTTTCAGGATGTATGCGATCGCAAAACTAAAAGCCTGTTGATTGGGCTGCTCGTAAGATTCGATCAGACGATCTAGCTCTGCACTCGTTAATTCTTCAATACCTTGTAAAGCTCCATCAATTGCTTCCTCTCTCATAGCCTTGAGCCTGCTCTCGTTAAGATTTAAAGTTTCGAGCGAATCCAACGCAGCTTGCTTGCGATCGGAATCTTCTGTGGGACGGATTTCCCCAGAGCCAGTATAGCGGAAGAATTCAGCACAGTCTGGTTGTAATGGCGACACGGCAAGCAGTTCATTATCCTTTTTTATGCCACAATGCTCCAAACAATGATGGACATTCTCATATTCTGCGCTAAACGTCTCAGAGATACCACATGATGCGAAGAGATTTTTGAAGTCTAATGCTAGATTCTTGAACTTACTCTGGGGCTTGAGGTGTTCGATATGGCTAATATTTTTGGTGATTCTCATGCCGCAGTAACAGCAAGTATTGCCCTGTTCTAAAAGCAAGGAGTCGTGAAGTTGAGATTTTATCGAACCTGATAAATCGCTATAAGTTGGTTTCCAGTCGTCGTTTTCTTGGGCTTTCCAGTCGGCAAAACTCTGTGGTTCCTGCCCTTTCCTGATATATCTCATCGACCCAAAACTTCCTTGCGATGAATTAATACATCTGCCCTTGCGAATTCTGGCTCATCAAATCCGATCTCCTCTTTCAGAGATACTTGTAGCTCTCTCGCTTCAGGTAAATTGCCATCATCAATCAATCTGAATAAACTGAGTAAACCATCTTTAATCTCTTGACTACGTTTGGAAGACCCCATTTCATCTTCGAGGATGCGGTTGCTATCTCTGCCATATGTTCTCACTATGTCAGCCCTAACTCCTGATTCGGTATTTGTAAGTCGAAAGATCTTGCCATCTTTAACTTCGCCTAGTACTTGTGGAGAGTGGGTTGTAATAATAAATTGACAGTTTGGAAAAGTTCTAATGAGTCCGGGGATAATCATACGCTGCCATTTGGGATGGAGATGAAGCTCAATCTCATCAATTAAGACAACACCACTACCTTGCAAAGGTTTGTCCATTTCAGGATTAGCGATCGCCAATCTCCTCGCCAAATCTCCCACCATTGCCAATAAGTTTTTTTCACCATCTGACAACTGATTAATTGTAAGTTCAGATCCATTCTTAGTTACTGTCATACGTAGTTCGGGACGGCGACGAATTCTTAGATCGTTAAATTCTGGCAGGAAAGTATATATTGCTTGACGTACAGATTCTAATTGTCTATCTCGGTAACCAGGATCATCTCTAATCAATTCATTTTCTAATTCTTCGAGTAGTTTAAACCATTCAAAAAATTCTTTAAAAATAACCCGCCCACCTGCAAAGGCACGATTATAAGCATCAAGAATGTTATTACTCTTGGTCTGTTGAGAATCTTGAGAATCCTCAAAAAGAATGTCACGCTTAACTGAGTAATAAATCAGTATTGGTATACTCTTAGAATGAAAAAATCTTGGTAAACTAGCAAAAGATGAAGGATGTAGTAGGTTGATTGACGCCTTGGAGTGATCTCTACTTTCTTTTTGTATACGGCAACGGAGATTTAAAGAATTAAGAATAGCTTCCAATTGGACTGCAAGTTCTGTGTTGTTAATAGCGATATCATCATCCAAAAAAATATTTTTAGGTTGTGGTTTTTCAAAATCACTGCTGTTGTTTAGGATTTTGCTCAGATCGGAATACAGTGAAATTACTAGCTCGGAAGTGTGATGAAGTAAAGCTCCTAAGCAATCGAGAACGCTAGATTTACCCGAGCCGTTGTCACCAATTAGGACGTTGAGCTGAGGATCTAGCTCTAGGGTTAGATCGCTAATGCCGCGAAATGATTGCATGCTCAAGTTTGTGATAGACATGATTTTTGCTCAGTAAATCGATACCCTTCTAGAAATTATATTAGTAATGCAGATAGGGTCGCTCGTGCGAGTGCCAAAAACAGCGCTCGGATCGGCTGAATCGAGATTTTTATCGAGAATTCTGAGCGCGATGAAAATCGCAAGAATTGTTGCAAAGAAAAAGCCCACAGGTGTGAACTTGTGGGCAGAGTTTGTAGATACGTCGCTAGTAGACTTATTGTGTACTTTTCAAGGGTTAGAGCCTGTGACCTGCGTACCAGCTTTCGGTGATGTTTTCTGCGCCTAAGTGCGATCGCCATCACAAAAATTTCGGTCTAAGACTTTTGCATGCGCTTTAACTCTTCCTGTAGGGCTTGCACCTTTTGTTTAAGCTGATCGACATCAGTAGGGTTTGCCCCCGCAAAGGTCTCATCATCATTGAAAATTTCTATGGTGCGAGGAGCTTGCTGCGATCCTGACTTACCATCGTCTTTGGCGTCACCCTTGCCTTCGCCAATGGGCTGCTGTGCCTGACGCACAAGATCGTCCACAAATTTCCGCGCCTCTTCTGTGGTCATTTCGCCACGCTCCACCAAGTCCTCAGCCAACTTAGTGGCTTGACTCCGAATTTCTGATAGGGTTGAGCCTGCTTTTTCGCTGGCTAAAGAAGCCAAACCCATGCCTAAGTAAAATGCCTTTTGAACGATGCCACCAAAGGGATTCATGTATAAAGTCTCCTAAAGATTAATGGAACAATCAGGGAACGTCTTTTTAAATTCTTGTAATAAATCGTCAATTTCTTCTAAGGCTTGGGCGACGTCAATGCTTAAGTTACCCAGATTCTTTTGTTGTGAGAGTTGGACGAGCGAGGCTCGCATCGTCGCGATCGCTGTGATTTTGCCCTTAATCGTTTCAGGAGTCATGGTGTCTAGTAACGCAATAAAAATTTTAACAAGAGTTCAAAGCCTGCAATTCGTCGGCTATTTGCAATTTTAACCCATGCGCCTAAATCCCCCTTGGTTAATCCCCTTTTTTAAGGTAGGACCTAAGGTTGGAACAATGTTTAAACGCATAGTTAAACTGTAAATTTTGGGGCTTTAAATTCTCATACTTGCCTCATGTGATACTCTAAGTCGGGCTATGATAAAAAATACTACTGTTTCATAAGAGTTACTCCCGTGCGCTATCGTTCTGGTCTGATTGCTATTTTGGCTGCTGCTAGTAGTGCTGTTATTGGTTTAGGGACAGCATCTGTAAACGCTCAAGCTTTGATTCCTCATACTGTCAGAATCAACTTTGGTAATTTGGAGGAGCAAGCCCTTGTGTTAGCGAGAGAAGCGGCACAACTGGCTCAATTTGAACAATATGACTTGGCTTTACCTAGAGCTAGACTGGCAGTACAACTTGCCCCCAAAGCATTTCAAACGCAAGGTATTTTAGGCAGCATCTACCTGCGTAAAGAAAAATATCCTGAAGCGATCGCCTCACTGTCCGCTGCCTACGAACTCAAACCAGATGAGCCGACCATTTTATTTACGCTAGGCTCTGCCTATCTCCGTAATAAAGATTACTCCGCCGCAGTTCGCACTTTGCAAAAAGGTTTAGCGTTATCTCCCAACTCGCCCTCTGCGATTTTTGACTTGGGGAATGCCTATTTCTTGACCCAAAAATATAGCGAGGCGATCGACCAGTTCAACCGCGTGCTTTCTTTAGACAAAAAGTTCTGGGCTGCTACCAACAATATTGGCTTGGTAGAATATGAGAGAGGCAATCGAGATACCGCGATAGAGTTTTGGCAAAACTCGCTCAAACAGGCAAAAGAAGTAGAATTTCAAGCTGCCGAACCAACGCTGGCACTAGCAGCAGCCACCTATGCTAAGGGCGATCGCGCCAAAGGTATTGAACTAGGGGTGGAAGCCATGAAAATCGACCCCCGCTATGGCAAGCCTGAGTATCTGCTCGAAAACCTCTGGGGTGAGAAGTTAATCGCCGATACGAAGCCAATTTTAGAAGCACCTCCTGTCAAGAAATTGATCGATGAAAGTGCAGCAGTAGTTCGCCCAGTCCCACGCCGACGGTAAGCCGTTCTAAACCTATGTTTAAACCCACTCGCATTCCAGACGATTCTCTGACCCGCGTAACGGTAATTGGTGCGGGGAATGTGGGTGGTACGCTGGCGCAGCGTCTTGCCGAGAAAAATCTGGCGGATGTGGTCTTACTCGATGTAGTGCAAGGGAAGTCGCAAGGGATGGCGCTCGACCTCACCCAAGCTAGGGCGATCGAGCAACACGATCGCAGCATTATCGGGACTGACAAGTACGAAGATACGGCAAACTCCGATGTGGTGGTAATTACTGCTGGCGTGCCGCGCAAACCTGGGATGACCCGCGAAGATTTGCTGCGCATTAATGCCTCGATTGTGGCGGATGTCGTTCCCAAAGCGATCGCGCACTCACCCAATGCCGTTCTAATCGTCGTGTCTAACCCCTTAGATGTGATGACCTACCTAGCTTGGCAAGTCAGCGGTTTGCCCAGTCATCGTGTGGTCGGCATGGCAGGCGTACTGGATGCTTCTCGGTTTCAAGCATTTATCGCCCTAGAGTTGGGCATTTCGATCGCCGATATTACCGCAATGGTGATGGGTGGACATGGCGATCTGATGGTTCCACTGCCCCGTTACTCGACGGTCAGCGGCGTGCCGATTACTGAGTTAATGGATACCGAAGCGATCGCGCGGCTGGTGGAACGCACGAGAAATGGTGGTGCCGAAATCGTCAAGTTGATGCAAACGGGAAGTGCCTACTTTGCCCCTGCCTCTGCTGCCTATGTCATGGTGGAGTCAATTTTGCTCAATCGCCGCCGCATAATTCCTGTTGCCGCTTATTTACAGGGTGAGTATGGCTTAAGAGACCTGTTTATGGGTGTACCCGTGCAGTTGGGGCATCAAGGCGTGGATGCTGTCGTAGAACTCAATCTCGCGGCTGATGAATTAGCCGCTCTCCATAATTCCGCAAAATCTGTACAAGAAAATATCGACCAGCTTCGACCGATGGGTTTCCTGAAATAAAACTCTCAAGATCAAAAGGCGGCGATCTGCTTGTTGTCTTGACAAAAGGCATGGAAGCCCTCACCTCACTGGTTTATGCGCTATGCTAAATGAAGCTTCCTGAAAAATACAAGGTGAGAAATGATTACACAAACAATGGTGCAGCCATCATCACTCCTACCTATTGGGATGAATATTGTCCCATTGGGTAATGTCTTTCTATTTCATCTCACAGATGATTTGCAGGATCGGCTAGAAGACCTTTTAGATCGAAAAAAAGCAGATACACTCACGAACGAGCAAACTGCCGAACTCGAAGGAATTACAGAACTTTCCCGTATCTTTACCCTGATTAATGCCCAAATTGCTGAAAAAGCCTTATGGTGTCCCCTCAAACCAGAAGACTTGTTCGAGAACGCGCCCGTAACCTCTGTGAATACTGCCATTCGCCAGAATACCTAAATAGCGATCGCTTTACAATGGAACACCTTCTCCCTCAATCGTTGGGAGGAACACATGAGCTAGATAATCTTGCCCTTGCTTGTTCTCGCTGTAACAGTCGCCGCTATAACTTTATGACTGGTATCGATCCGCAAACACAACAGGAAATCCCATTGTTTAACCCACGCCAACAGCAATGGCGAGAGCATTTTGCATGGTCTCGCGATCTCTTGTTGATCGTGGGCACGACCCCAATCGGTCGTGCAACCTGCCACAGATTAGATCTCAACGATCAGAATCACAATGATGGCTTTATTCTTAAAGCAAGAGGTTTATGGGTTAAAGGTGGTTGGCATCCTCCTGATGGCGATCCGTGCTTACAGTAAAGCGAGATTTGCTGGTAGTCTAAACTCAGATTAAGGAACACCCCAAATCCCGATCGCATTGTCCTCACCACCACTCACGAGGGTTTGACCATCAGCACTGAGAGCGATCGTATTGATCAAGTCCAGATGCCCATTGAGCGTTTGAATTTCTTCGCCTGATTCCAAATTCCAGATCTTGATCGCTTTGTAGCTGGCGCTGACGAGGGTCTTTCCATCTTTACTAATCAAGAGAGACTTCACCCAGCCCCAATGCCCTTCTAGGGTGCGAATGGCTTTACCTGTAACCAAGTCCCAGACTTTGATGCGGGTATCTAGGCTGCCACTGACGAGGGTCTTGCCATCGGGACTAATCGCAAAGGATAGCACTCGTGCCGAATGTCCGATAAATTCCCAGATTTGCGTGCCTGTTTCTAGATCCCATACCCTGATTGTGGTGTCCCAACTACAACTCGCCAGTAGTTTGCCGTCGGGACTCATTGCTACAGCATCGACCAGGTTGGTATGACCTCGCAATGTCCGTAGTTCTTTCCCTTGAGCGAGGTTCCAAATTTTAATACTGGTGTCTTGGCTTCCACTCACGAGGGTATTGCCATCAGGTGCGATCGCGACGGAATTAACATAGCCAATATGCCCCGCCATCGTTTTCGTGACTTTCCCAGTAGATAAATCCCATGCTTTAATCGTTTTGTCGCGACTGCCACTCACCAAGGTCTTTCCATCTGGGCTAAGCGTAAGAGAACTGACTAACTGTGTATGTGCTTTGAGCGTTGCTTTCTCTTTACCGGCGATTAAGTCCCATACTTTGATCGTTTTATCTCCCCCCGTGCTAAACAGCGTCTGTCCGTCGGGTGAAATCACCAAAGCCGTCACTGGTTGCCCATGTCCATTCAGGGTCTGAAGGCAATCAAAGAGTTGATAGTGGCTGTAACCCGCTAAAGCCTCTTGCACTCTTGGCTCTGGAATTCGCCAAAGCAGCAAACGCGCCGCACGTTGTACTTTGCCAGATTCATCTTCTAAAGCTTCTAAGATTAAATCGATACCAGCACTTCCATAGGCGATCGCTTCTCTCAGGGCAGCAATTCTTTGAGGGACAGACACGCTGGCAAGCCGACTCTTTACCCCTGCAATGCCACCTAAAACAACGCTCCCTAGGGGCATGGGGGCATGTCCCCCTAGAACGACATCAAAGTTTCTAGGCTGAGCGCGAGAATGAGAGGGAGAAGGATTAGAATTCTGAGTCGTCATCATCCATAGGGTTATTTGCGATCGCCAAGCTATGTTGCCACTTTGAGGACAATACTTTTATCTATCTTAGTAGGTAATATCCCAATTTTAGACCGAGCAGCGCTCAGTAAGCGCTATCGAAAGGTTTTGGAATTAGATAGTCTTACTGTTGCTCGAGATAATGCGCGATCGCTTTTGCAGCCGTTTCAGATCCATGTTCGCTCTGAATCCTTGCCCCTAAAGCTTTAGCTGCCAGTTTTACCTCTGGTGTTAAAGCTTGCATAATTGCTTCAGATAGTTTTGCGGCAGTAAGTTTTTGTCTTGGAATCGGTTTAGCACCTACCCCAAGTTCGTAAACGCGGCGTCCCCACGCAAATTGATCGTTGGCATGGGGTATGAGAATGCTGGGTACGCCAGCCCTTAAGCCAGCCGCTGTTGTCCCAGCCCCTCCATGATGGACAACAGCAGACATCCTAGGAAATAACCAAGCGTGAGGAGCGCTATCAAGGATAAATATGTTTTCGGGAATCCTATCGAGCTTCGCCATGCCGCTCCATCCTGTTGCCAAAACGCCACGTTGCCCAGAACGGTTTAACGCATCAATGACTAACTCTGTGGTTTGAGTAGCTCTATCTGGGTCTCCTAGACTGCCAAAGCCAACGTAAACAGGTGGAGTCCCACTCTGCAAAAAGTCCTGTAGTTCATCAGAGGGAGTCCAATTGTGTTCTTCGTCTACAAACCAATAGCCTGTGTTATGAACGCGATCGGGCCAATCTTTTGGCTCTGGAAAAACATAGTTACTGCAAGAAACAATCGTTAGAGCGTTCTTTTCCCTTATTGCTCTGAATGGATTTGTAAAGTTTGGAGGAACGCTTCCAAATTCTTGCTTCCAGAATTGCTGTATGGGCAAACTGGACACAAGCCACATGGTTTGCTCAAAGAGAATATGTGTCAGGAGATTGAATGTCTTACCCAGTCGAACGGAATCGTAGAAAATCAGCGCGGGGTAATCTTTTGTCGGCGTCATAGGAAATGGTGTCGCGAGAATACTGGGAATATTTAAAGCCTGAGCGATAAAATATCCGATCGCTGCGCCGGGATGATAAACGATCGCATCTGCACCCTGACAGGCATCATAAAATCCCTTCTGCAAGCTAAAAGCATATTCTCTTAGTACCTTAAAGCTCATAACGATCTTTAGTGGATTATCAGCCTGCATGGCTTTTTTAAGATGACTATCAGTAGAAACTTTGGACACGTCACCCTGAAGCGGATAAAACTCCAATCCGAAGCCCTCCACAAAACTCTGGAAGGTCTCTGAGGCGGCAATACGGACGGTGTAACCTGCGGCTTTCAGCGCTAACCCCAAAGCAATATAGGGTTGTGTGTCTCCTCTCGTACCCGCTGCCAACATGGTAATTAACATAGGCTTTTGTTAGTTAGTCTAACTAACTATACAGCAAAACACTAGGTTTGCCTAAAAAGTTTTACCAATTTCGTGATGATGGCTTCAAATTGTTTAGCTTCCTTATCGCTCAATGCTGCATTGATAAACGCTCCATATTCTTTTAGTGCTAAATATTTAGCATCGATTAATTGCTCGCCCGTTTCCGTCAAACTCACATGAAAACTGCGCCTGTCATCTTGAGACTGCGCTTTTGTGACATAACCCATTTTGATCAGCTTATCAATTCCCGCTGTTACTGAAGCTTTGGTAATCGCGAGCTTGTCTGCAACTTCCGTAATCGTTGGGTTCCCAAGTTCGTGGATGGCATTGATATATTGAAATTGACTGATGGTTAGCTTTGAAATACCCGTAGTACTTCCCACTTCCCCTTGTATCTTTTTGAAGGATGCATCAAGGGTGCTGACAAATTCAATCAAAATTTCTTCCATAGCCCAATATTATTTAGTTAGCCGAACTAACCATATAATACTCTGGCTTCCTTTAACTAAAAATGTAGGTAGGCTCATGAGGCGATCGCGAATAGGCAGCGATCGCAAGTGAAGCAAAACGCTTAAAAGAAGAATGTCCAGCTACGGAAAATTTATTTCCCTTGACTTGCCAAGACTGCAACTTCCTTTTTCAATCGATCTCCTATTTCATCCTCAACTAGATCTAAATCGTAATCCATTTGCAGTCCTAGCCAAAATCGTGGCGACATATTAAAGTAGTGAGCTAAGCGAAGGGCTGTATCTGCTGTGATACGACGCTTGCCGTGAATGATTTCATTAATGCGTCGTGCGGGAACTCGTAAAGCCAGAGCTATTTGATTTTGACTAAGATTCATGGGCTTTAGAAATTCCTCTAAAAGCACTTCGCCAGGGTGAATTGGCAGCAATTTATCTTCGTTCATTCTTTTACCTCAATGATAATCAACGATTTCTACGTCTAAAGCATCTCCGTCTTGCCATTCAAAGCAAATTCGCCACTGATCGTTTACTCGAATGCTATGTTGACCTTCTCTATCGCCAACCAAACGCTCCAAACGATTAGCTGGTGGTACACGAAGATCTTGAAGGGTTTCTGCACGATTAAGCATCCGTAGTTTTCGCAATGCCACTTGCTGAATGTCTGATGGCAATTTATGCGATCGATGACGCTCAAAAAGCTTTTGAGTTTCTTTGTCTTTAAAATTTCGGATCACATCCTAGTAATATCACATCTTATTACAAGCATATAACGTATTACGTTGAACGCCAAGAGATAAACTTTGTTAGCCAGCACATCTCACTTTTGAATACCGCAAGCAATATTTGACAGTAAGGAACATCGGTCACAACGGAAGTCGAACAGCCCATGCCAAGGCTGTTCAAGAAGCCACGTTCCACCGCAGGAAGGACAATGCCGCGAACGCTCGGAGTTAAGGCTTTTTCCACGCGATTTCAGAAGAAAATAATAGACTGGCTTGAAAATCTTAGTCGAAAGCTTTGCTGCAATGTCCTTGCCCTGTTGAGAGAGGGAGCTATCATAACGGTAGAGTTGGGACTCTGCAAAGCGTTCTCCAGTTGTGCAGTGCATCTGTAGCGTATCGCAAGCCCTGTAGTCGCTAGCCCAATGTAGAACGTCGAGATGTTCTTCATCGTGCGTGTGTGGAAGACGATATAATGCAACGGGATTGAAACAGCTTCCACATCGAAAAGGAGAGATTGCAGAGAGGTAGTTTGTGATCAGTATTAGACTCTCACTATTTGGACAACTGCATGGAGGGTCGAACTGGGTATCAACTCCAAGAATTCGTATAACTGGTAGACCAAATCCTCGCTTTGGGAGATCTGTGAGAACCTCATTCGCGTATGTGTTGTTATGCACTGCGTCTAGGGCATTTTCATCGGGGAGCCAAGCAGTTACACGAACATGTTGATTGTTCCGAACAGTATGCCATCTTTTTGTTTCAATCTGCCCGTTCTTATACCAAATGGAGAGAAGGTCTTCAAAAGCCTCATCATCTGAAGGATCGTAGTTCTCTAGGATAGCAAATGTAAGCTCAGCAGATAACATGTGTCGGAGACCTCGTCCTACAAATTATTTATTGGGATGCCTTTTCATGGCTAACCACCTGATTTTGGCGTAGCCATAGGACAACCTAATCTTGTTGGTTCACCCAGATAATTTCAATCTAACATGACGATATTAAAGGAGCAATGCTCGACAATTTGAGCGATCGCAGCTTCCTAAAATTAAACTCTATGTAGGCTGAATCGATTTTTACGATTTGCGTTTAGGTTCGCTTTGAACTACCATAGACAAATACCGAAAGGGAGTAGCTGCTGATAAATTGCCGTAACTTCTACAGATGTAGCGAGAAAGCAAACGTTTATCAGTTTTCCAAGTCAACATACTGGCTCTTGCACATTTGCTGCAAACCTGGTTTGGAAGTAAGTTTTTAACTCTTTAGCGCAGCAAAGCTAGCCTAGAGAAGCCTTTTAAAAGACTTAGTAGCGAGACTTTCACTTAGTTCACTCATCGTATCTGATGTGAGCTTGGTGGAGTCTCGTATAGCCCTATCAAGTTCCGTCACGTTACTCAGACATCATAACGGAGCTTGATTTTATGTTAACTGCATTTACCGCAGGGCTTTTGCTGATTACAATCTCAGAGATTGGCGATAAATCTTTTTTTATTGCCGTCATTCTGGCGATGCACCATTCTCGCCGCTTGGTATTTGCAGGTGCGATGCTGGCATTAATTATCATGACCGTTCTATCGGTTTGGGTCGGGCAGTTCGCACATTTTATCCCTAAGGTTTATACCCACTATGCCACCGCTGGGTTGTTTCTCTTATTTGGCTTGAAATTATTGTGGGATGCCAAAAAGCTCAAAGCAAAATCTGGGGAATGTCTAGGAGCTGTAGAAGCAGAAGAATTTCTAGAAGAACAGGAAAAATCAGAGAATGCATTCCAAGCAGGAAGATCGAAACTGGGAAAGCTGTTGTCAAGCTATCCACAGGTTGCAGTTGTGCTGAAAGCATTTACGCTGACCTTTTTAGCCGAGTGGGGCGATCGCACCCAAATCAGCACATTCGCCTTGGCAGCATCTCAAGATTCCATAGGCGTGACCTTGGGCGCAATCTTAGGACATGGCATTTGCGCTTTGTTAGCCGTAATCGGTGGTCGTCTGATTGCTTGCCGCATCTCTGATTGGCTCGTCACTGCGATCGGAGGTAGTCTGTTTCTGGTGTTTTCAGGTATAACACTAGTGGGCGAGGGCATTTAAAGCGATCGCGCCACAGATTTTCAAAATAAAATTTTCAAACATTAAAGGCGGTGGGGGGACTCGAACTCCCGGATGAGAGCTTTGCAGGCTCCTGCCTTACCACTTGGCTACACCGCCGTAGAATTGCCTAAAGACTAGCTTGGCTTGCCCATTATAACAGAGACAGGAAAAACCAGTAAGGAAATTCTATAGTTTTTCATGGATTTGTTTAAAAATCAGAAAGACTTGAGAGCGTTTCACGGGCTTGACGCAAGCGATCGGAATAGTTACGCATGACTTGGAGTGCGAATTCTGGCGTTTCTTGGACGGCGAATAAAAATTCTAATTTTGGCAAATAGGCAAGTTGACAATCTGTTTTGGCGATCGCCGTCGAAGCGCGTTTGTGATCGTCATGGATCAAGGCACCTTCACCAAACAGCTTACCTTTGGTCAGCGTTTCTATGACCTTGGCATTAACGACCATATTGACTTCCCCTTCGATAATGCCATACATGGCATCACCTGTTTGACCAGCTTCAAAAATGGTTTCTCCCGCCTTAAAAGTCTTTGGATCTGGTGTTTTTTGAAAGATGCTAATCGTCTTCACAGGGTCTAACATAAGTGTGTTTTAGCAGAAAAATTGAATAATAGAACTGTCCATCCCAATGTTTATCGATCGGCGATCGCATATCAAATGGCACATACTGAAATATCACATAAATCTGAGCGAACAGACTGGTATTTCCCTGAATTTAAACTCCACTTAAACTGGATTTAATGTGGGTCAGAATTCACAGTTTCTTTTGTTTGCGAAGAAATTACTGCGCTCCAATCATCATCTTTAACGGCTGATTCTAATTTCTGTCTTTGTTCGAGGTCGTTGCTGCTTTGATGTGCGATTGCATCCAGTTCGCGACTTAGTGCCGTATCAGCCATCGCTTTCCGAATTTTAAGCTTTTTCTCTTCGTAAGCTTGTCGCTCTTGGGCGGTCATGGCAGCCGTTGCCGCTTCGCTGACCGTACTTGCCCAAGTACTACCATCTTGATTGCCAAAGGGAATT
The DNA here is from genome assembly GCF_036349135.1 of Tumidithrix elongata BACA0141. Classification (NCBI taxonomy): domain Bacteria; kingdom Bacillati; phylum Cyanobacteriota; class Cyanophyceae; order Pseudanabaenales; family Pseudanabaenaceae; genus Tumidithrix; species Tumidithrix elongata. The sequence goes on along the minus strand of NZ_JAZBJZ010000057.1, from coordinate 16,420 downwards.
TGATCTAGCTCCGCCAACCAGCGATCGCGCAGACTTTCCATGACTTCGCGTTTGGGAAATTTGAAGGTTTGCACCCGCACAAAAGCACAAATTTCTTCGCCAAATTGAGCTACGTGACTATTTAGCGAGAGCAAAACATTACGGGAATAGCTCACGTATTGCGTTTGGCGATCGCGATCCAGCACGGCATAGACTGCGGCGACTTTGGCATTGGAGGCGCGATCGCTCCAGATTAAAATCGGCACAATTTCCGTCCCATCGTTTTCTAGATTGGGTGCAGTCACCGAGGAAGGGGCATGTTCCTGCTCAGAACTATAAAGAAACGAGTGCAGTCCTTGATGGGCTTCAGGCACGCCTTGATGTTCGATAGATAGCGCTAGATCGGGAGCATCATGATTCATAGTTGTTTGGCGAATTGATTTGAGCAAGACTTGCAACGGTTTCACGATCCTACCCGATCCGCGAGACTCAAGTTGCTCGAAAGTACCAAGTCTGAGTAAGGTTTAACATAAGTTAAGATCTGTACTAGTTCTTGTATTCAATTCATCCCTTGTAATTGCAAGTCTCGTTCCATCAGAACCTAGGAATACAACGTTATGACCATTGCTGTTGAAAAATTAAGCAACCCAGCATCTCCAGAGTATGTCACGACACTTGACGAAGCTCCTAACAAAACCTTGTGGACGGATGAAGCCTTTATGGCTTTGCCCGACGATGGCAATCGTTATGAAATTGTGGACGGAGATCTAATCGTCATGGCGAATTCTGGTGTGAAACATGGCAATATTGGGGCTTTTTTGGCAGGGACGCTAGAGCTTTATATTCGCCCTAGAAAGTTGGGTGTAGCCTGTGACTCTAGCACTGCTTTCACGATGGAATCTGGGAATAAGCGATCGCCTGACATTTCTTTCATCTCTCGCGAACGACTAAAAGGTTTAAAGCAATTACCTACAGGTTCTTGGCAAGGCTCACCAGATCTGGCAGTTGAAATTCTTTCTCCCAATAATACCGTTGAAGAAATTCATACCAAAATCGTCGATTATTTTACAAACGGAACTCGCTTAGTTTGGGTGGTTAATCCAGAAGAAAAATTTGTTTTGGTCTATCACAAACCTCAGCCAGATAGGCTGTTACAGATAACAGATAATTTAGATGGTGAAGATGTTGTGCTTGGATTTTCTCTCAGTGTTGCCGAGCTATTTCCAGAATTAGAATTCTAGGAAAGAAATCAGCTACAAGTTTTAAACCCGATCGAAATACTTAAACTCACTGTTTTTATGGATTCTACTTCTACGCCCGACACAAATCGCTCCGATCGCTTGCGAAATGCATTGATTGCGCTTGCCGCGATCGCCCTAACCATTGCCCTATTTTTTGGAATTCGCACCCAAAATATCAGTACCTCTCTAGAAACCGTGGCGCAGGCTGCTACACCCATAGACTCAGCTTTGGCGAACAATAAGCCGACGATTTTGGAGTTTTATGCCGACTGGTGTACGAGTTGCCAATCGATGGCAGCCGATAATTTGGCTTTGCAAAAACAGTATGGCGATCGCGTCAACTTTGCCATGCTGAATGTGGACAATAACAAATGGTTACCAGAAATCACCAAATATCGCGTCGATGGTATTCCAAGGTTTATTTTCTTGAGTAGCGATAATAAGGCGATCGGCGATGCCGTAGGCGTTATCCCCCACAGCATTATGGCGGCAAATATCGAAGCGATGATGAGCGATCGCCCCCTACCCCATAACAGTCTTAGCAGCGATCGGATCTCAACGTTCAAATCTCCTCAACCAGCCGATACAACCAATCCCCGCGATCATGGCTGATCGTAAAACGCTTTGCTTGGATTAGCTCTCTATATTGGAAAGAATCTGTGACTAGGCAAGGCGATCGGGGGCAGTTCCTGTGCCTGCCCCTACAGAATCCTATAGAACATTATGGTTGTGCATTTTGCGGTCTACTGCGGGTTTCAGAATTACTGGGCGGATTGGTCGTAGGGATTGGCGTAGCCGATTCTGTTTCTGGCTTGCGAGTTTGGCCATCAAAATTTTCATAGACCACGCGGGAAACTTTGCGAATCAGCTCGTTGGCTCTTTGATCGTTGATCGGACGTTTGACCAAGGCTGCCATGATATAACGCTTGCCGTTGGGCATATCGATGATGCCCGCATCGCCAACCACAGAGCCAATATCTCCCGTTTTATGGGCAATTCTAGCGCCTTCACCCAAGCCTTTGGGTAGAAGCGTATTGGTTTCGGTGAGACGCATGATGTCCATGAAGCGATCGCGGCTGCGCGGCTTGATCAATTTGCCTTGATCGACCAGAGCTAAAACATTCACCAAGTCTTGAGGACTGACGGTATTTGTGCCCTCAAGATCGGGTAAAAAATTGCGGATTGCTGTAGCGGTTAGCCCCCAAGATTTAAACCGTTGATTGAGTGTTTCTGGCCCACCTAAGCGCTTAATAATCATGTTTGTAGCAGTGTTATCGCTATAAATAATCATGATCTTGGCAGTTTCTAAAGCGGAAAGCTTTGTTCCGAGAGGTTGATACTGCAAACTTCCAGATTCGGTTGCCTTGACATCACTCGTCATCTCTAGTTGTTCGTCGAGCTTAATTTTGCCAGCATCGACATCCTGTAAAAATGCAACGAGAATGGGTAGTTTGATCGTACTGGCACTGGCGATCGGCTGATTAGCACCGATATTGACATAGTTACCGCCATCGATATCGATCACCATCACTTGCAAGCCTAGGTCGCTCTCTTGGCTGGCAAGTTGTTTGATTTGTGATTCTAACCCTAGGGCTTGGGTTTTGAGCAACGCAGTCGTTGTCTCTGGGGTTGGTTTTGTGGGGTCTTCGTTGAGCGTGCTGGTGGCAACTGGGCTAGGGGTGGTGGTCTTGGCGACAGAACTATTCAAAGAATGGTTGTGCCATAGGGAAATCATCGTTCCCGCAATCATGCTTAAGCCTACGCCTGCGATCGCAAAACGAGCAAACTGCCATACAACTGATCGAACCACAGATTTCTGGGGATTAGGTCTTGTCCCCGTTGGTCTATTCCCTCTTTTTGGTCTATTCTCTAGTTTCACGTCTGGCTTGGCATCTGGCTTGAGCGATCGGCTGTTGATCGACCTTACCTTTGAATCGCCAGCTTCAGGTGCTTTGGTTGGATTGGCTAAAGCCCTACCACGTTCCTTGAGTCTACGGAGTCTAGCTTCTCGATTTTTCATTGAAAAGGCTTCTGAGGATGAAAACGTTCTTTGCTCCACTGTGGTTCCTTTGCGCTCCTTGACACCATTACCGATCTGAGAACCGATCCAAAATTGCCCAGTTGATTTGCCTGATTATACCCCTAAGCATAGAAACCTCTGAACTCGTCAGGTGGGCTCGATTAAATAACTGCCTCAGCTTTTGCATACGCCGAAAGGCTGTATGTGGGTATAAATAACCGATCTTGAGTAAAACTGCCTCAAGTTGAACGTAAAAAGCTTCTACTTGATCGAGGGGGGCAGATAAATCTGGGATTTTAGATGCGGCTATCGTTTGAGATTCATCTATGGTTGGTGACTGTACCAAATCTTCCGCCATTTGGCTAGTAGAAATTTTTGGCGATCTCGTTGATTCTCTAAGACTTCCTTCTTGAAAACTTAACTGGTTAACATGAGAATTACCAAGAAATGTAGGATTTTGCCTTGCTTCGTAGGCTAGACGCACTTCATAGCAGCAAATCGCTACGGCTTGGGCAAGGTTAAGCGAGGGATAATCCTCCGACACTGGAATTCTGATTGCCCGTTGGCAATATTGTAACTCCGCATTGCTGAGACCGCGATCCTCTGCCCCAAATACGATCGCACTGCGATCGACTTCCATTAACCAAGTCATGCCAAGGCGGGGATCGCTGATGGGTAGGGTTTCTGGGCTAAATCCTGCCTGTTCGCCTTTGCTGGATGTGGTGGTGATTCTGCCTGCGGTGGCGATCGCCCGTTGACAGCCGACTAAGGCATCCGATAGGCGATCGACAATTTTTGCTTGCGCCAAAATCGATTTCGCACGCACTGCCATGATTTGAGCATCATCGCTGAAGCGATCGCAGCGAGGATTCACGAGCCATAGCTCCGATAGCCCCATGTTTTGCATCACCCGCGCCACAGAGCCTAGATTCAGCGCCCCTGCGGTTTCAACCAAGACAATACGAATGTTTTTCACGGGCTAGGAATCAGCGCTTGCAGGCGATCGCACCAAGCTTGGTGGTCGTCAATCGCGAGCACAATGCGCTTGTAATACTCGTCTTTTAAATCGAGGGTTAAAAACTTGCCCTCTCGCGATTTGGTTACGTACCAAAACTCTCTCCCTCGCGCTGTGTAGTAAGTCCCCGCCTTGATAAAGTTGGGCACAAACGAGCCTGGGGCACGAATTTCATTCCAGTTACTCTTAGGTTCGACCGTACTGACATGGGTAATACTCGGCAGGGGAACTGCGATCGTGCTGGCAATATGCACTGCCGCCAAACGTTCCTTGACCGCAAGATGTAGTTTAAGCTGTTGGTCGATAATTTCAAGTTGCATAGGTTTTTCAGGAAAAAACTAAACAAACTCAGCCGTGATTTGAGGTTGGGGTTGGGGGTTAAATTCAAACAAGGAGTAAACGACATTGCGACGAATATCCGTCATCATGTCAAGGAATAGCTCGTAGCCTTCACTCTTATATTCAATCAGGGGATCTTTTTGCCCGTAGCCGCGCAAACTCACGGCTTCTCGCAGACTCTCCATCCCTTGGAGGTGTTCGCGCCATAGGGTATCAATTTGCTGCAAGATAAAAAATCGTTCGGCTTGCCGCATTAACCCAGGTTGCAGCGCATCGATCTGAACCTCTTTAATCTCGTAAGCACGACGCACTTCTTCGCGTAGAAAGGCTTGCAGCTCTGGCATAAACATCTCATCGAGGTGATCGGGCTCCAGGTCTTGCAGCAGGTTGACAAACTCCTTGACCTTGTTGACCATACTGACCAAATCCCATTCTTCGGGGGGAAGGTCAGGGTTAACATAGGCAGCGACGATATCATCCATCGTGCGCTCGGCATACTCAATCACGCGATCGCGTAGATCTTGCCCCTCTAGGACGCGAAAACGCTCGGAGTAAATGGCACGGCGTTGGTTGTTCAGGACTTCGTCATACTCAAACACCTGTTTGCGAATGTCGTAATAGTGGGTTTCTACCTTCTTTTGAGCCCCCTCTAGGCTCTTGGTCAAAAGCCCCGAACTAATCGGCATATCCTCTTCAACGCGGAAGGCATTCATCATGGCTGCCACGCGATCGCCTGCAAAAATCCGCATGAGATTATCTTCGAGGCTCAAGAAAAATCTTGTAGACCCAGGGTCGCCCTGCCGTCCGCAACGACCGCGTAACTGGTTATCAATGCGACGTGACTCGTGACGCTCCGTACCAATTACATGCAAGCCACCTAAGCGCACAACTTCGTTATGTTCGGCACTGGTAAAGTTGCTGTATTCCTTTTTGATCGTGCTACAGGCTCTACGCAGCTTTTGAATGACTGGATCGTCGGTTGGTGCTTTTTCGGCAGCAACCGCAAGCTTATCTTCGGCTTCAAGCTCAGTGATACTTTGTTGCCCCAGCTCTTTGACAGCAAAATCCACAGCTTCTTTGAGTAATTGCTTTGCCTCGTCCGACAGTTCGCAGGGAAATAGGTTAGATGAAGCTTTCCAAGTTTTGGCTTTTTTGGTAACGGCAAACCCCTGAGCTTTGGCTGGGCGATTAGGGAATAACACCTGACTGGTATTCATCGGATCGCCATCTTCAGGAATGACAATCTGGGGCATAAAAAATTCTCTTACCTTTAAGCGTGCCATGTAGTCAGCATTACCGCCAAGGATGATGTCCGTACCGCGACCTGCCATGTTGGTGGCGATCGTTACTGCTCCCTTACGACCTGCTTGAGCGACGATTTCAGACTCGCGCTCCACATTCTCGGGTTTGGCATTGAGCAAATTATGGGGAATTTCCAACTCAGTCAGCAATCGGGCTAGCAATTCTGATTTTTCTACGCTGGTCGTCCCGACCAGTACGGGGCGACCGAGTTCGTGCATCTCTTTGCATTCCATGGCTACGGCGCGCCACTTAGCAGCTTCAGTTTTGTAAACGACATCCGATAGATCGCCACGACCGCTCTTGCGGTTGGTGGGAATGGTGGTAACTTCTAAGTTGTAAATTTTGCCCAGCTCGGCTTCTTCGGTTTTGGCTGTGCCAGTCATGCCGCCCAATTTGGGGTATAGCAAGAAGAAGTTTTGATAGGTAATCGAAGCAAGGGTTTGAGTCTCATTCTCGATCGTTACCCCTTCCTTTGCCTCGATCGCTTGGTGCAGTCCGTCGCTCCAACGCCTTCCGGGCATGACCCGTCCTGTAAACTCATCAACAATAATTACTTCATCGTCGCGCACGATGTAGTTGACATCTCGTAAAAAGATTTCTTTAGCCTTGATCGCATTAAATACATAATGTGCCCAAGGATCGTTCTGATCGAAGAGATCTGTCACGCCTAAAAGCTTCTCGGCTTCCTCAAACCCATCATCAGAGAGAATGACATTGCGCTGTTTCTCATCGACTTCGTAATGCTTTTCCTTTTCAAGTTGCCGCGCGATCGCTGCTGCACCCATATATTTTTCAGTGGGGCGTTCGATTTGACCTGAAATAATTAAAGGCGTTCTAGCTTCGTCAATCAGTACCGAGTCAACTTCGTCAATCACGCAGAAATTAAACGGGCGCTGCACGACATCCTCCATGACGGTTGCCATGTTGTCCCGCAAATAGTCAAACCCTAATTCGCTATTGGTGGCATAGGTAATATCACAACCATAGTTGCGCTTGCGTTCCGATGGCTCCATCGAGTTTTGAATTAGCCCTACGCTTAGTCCGAGATAACGGTGAACTTGCCCCATCCACTCCGCATCCCGACGCGCTAGGTAATCATTCACTGTAACGATGTGAACGCCTTTGCCTGAGAGGGCATTGAGATAACTAGGTAGCGTGGCAACCAGGGTCTTACCTTCCCCCGTTTTCATCTCGGCAATTTCTCCCCTATGCAGTACCATTCCCCCTAACATCTGCACGTCATAGTGACGCAGCCCCAATACGCGGGAACCTGCTTCGCGCACGACGGCAAAGGCTTCAGGCAAAAGGTCATCTAGTTCTTCACCTTTTTCTAAGCGTTGCTTAAACTCAGCAGTCTTGCCCCGCAGAGCGTCATCCGAGAGTGCTTGAATCTCTGCTTCGAGCGAGTTAATCAAGGCTACGTCTGGACGCAACTTGTCAAGTTTGCGCTTGTTGGGGTCACCGATGAGATTTTGAAGGTTGAACATAGCTGCTAGAGAGTTTAAATACGAAACGAACCAACTGTATTAAAGGAAATTTTGGTTTATATCCTATAGTACCCGAGGATAGAGGTTGCAAAGAGTACGGATTTTGCGAAAGGCAATTTATTTGGTTGGGGTTGTTGGTGTAAGCGCTTAGCATACATTGTGAATTCATCTGGCGAACGATCGCCGATCGCTTCAAATTCAACATTGTCTTCAACTTAATTATTGTGAAATTAAGCGATCTTTATTCCAGCCCAGAAATTCAACAAATTCTAGAACCGCTAAGATTTCAAACTTAGGTAGATGATAGAGCTTTTGTGAAATCTTTTTTACAGTTACTAAAAGCGATTGCTCATTGTGACAGATGGAAGTCACGCCAAGCGATCGCACTCTCCTAAAATCTAATTCGCGATCGCGTTTTGCTAACATACAGTAAAGTCAGTGACTCAGTTTGTCGGAGACTCTGTTATGCAAATTTCTCTCAGCCCAGAAAGCGTCAATTTAGTCAAAGCCCAAATTCAGAGTGGTAAATTTGCTAGTGCTGAGGAAGTCATAGCGATCGCTCTTAAATTACTAGTTGCACATCAGCAAGACTATGCTGATTGGGTTATTGACACTCGTCAAAAAGTTGAAGTTGGATTAGGACAAATTGAGCGAGGTGAAGTGTTAGATGGTGAAGTCGTTATTACTCAACTAAAAGCTCGCTTGCAACAAAAACAAGCAGCTCAATCATGAGTCAATTTACGATCTCCCTGGAAGCTACCAGAGACCTTAACGAAATTTTTGACTATTTTTGAGATCGCAATATCGAAACAGGAGAGCGATTTGTGCAAGAATTTGACAAGAAATGCCGTAATCTAGTTAACTTTCCTATGATGGGACGCAGCTATGCAGAAGTAAAACCAAACTTACGCGGAGTTCCAATAATGGGATACATTTTGCTTTATCAAATAGCTGGGAACGACATTACCATTGTTCGAGTTGTGAATGGTCATCAAGATTTGACTGCACAATTCTGATAGTTAAGCTTGTTGGTATAAAGTACAGAAACAACCCAACAGGTCTAACAATCACAGTTTGCCCGTCTCCCGCAAGTTTTTAGCTAAAAAACTACCTTAACGACCACACCTCATAATATCCGTTAATTTCGGTGAGAATTTGCCCACCCACTTTGCTAGGTAAAACCCCGATCCAGCGGCGGGCGCGATTGCCAATGTCACTAAATATCAGCCGACCCGTACTAGAAAACACAGCTACCATGGGGTAGTGGCGATCGCCAAAGTCTATTTGACTGCGTTCGACCTCTAGCAAATACTCAGGTTTATTATCTCCATCCGTATCGATCAATTGAAATGACCACTGTTGGAGCTGCTGGCTAAAATCTTTTAAATCTAGGGAAACTTGCCCCAATTTACCAATTTCCCTATATAGAGTATTGGTAATGCTGGTGGCAGTTTCTGGACTCAGGGCTGGTAGATACACGGTTTGCCCCTTGAAGTCGGAGATCGTACCACCTGTGGTTACTAAAGTAGGCACAGAGCCTTTGTTTAAAGATTTGGCTAGATCGGCACTGCCTGTAGCAAGCACACGAATATTGCCATAACCGTCTATTGAGAACGATTGCGCCAGCAATGAAGCAGTTAGCAACTCGCCAGCGTTATCAGCGACGGCAATACCCAGCCGATTATTTTGCTCTAGGCCTAAAACTTTCCATACAAATAAAGACGAGCGATCGGCTAGCTCTGGGAAGGGAGCATTTTTCCAGATGTCACCATCTCGCACGATCGCTAGATCGATCGTATACCATGCCTGTCCTGTTAGAAGTTCGGGAGGGGGCAGTTGCCATTGCCCGCCAGGGCTGCCTTTACCTAAATAAGAAACTGTGCCCAAAAGTTGCTGGGGATTGAGGGCGATCGGAGTCAAGTCAAGCTTTTGCAACAGCGCGAGGACAGCTTTTGAGTCGGCACTTTGCTCTTTAAGCCAACGCTCAGCCTGTCGTAAACCCTGCCGATTGAGTACGACCAACCCACCCCAAACCTTCACCGCAGGTGAGGACTCTAATTTGAGTGCTGTTTGCACGCGCATCCAGATATGGGCATCGTATTTGGCGAGCATGGCAGCAATTTTTTCGGCACTGCTGTCCGTAGATTGCACCATGTCTAGTGCTTCTTGCCAGCGCCCGTCAATAATTTTGACTAGAACCTTGTCGCCAAAGTTTCCAAAAGGTTGATTGGCTTGACTGGCTGAAAGTGTGGCATGGAGGGCAATGAGGTCATACTGCTCTTGCACATAGGGAGAAAAGATTTTGCCCTTTGCTTGAAACTGTAGCTTTAGCTCGTTTAATTTTGCTAAAGCAGATGACCACAAACCAGAACTGGCTAGGGTTAAGGCATCACTATAGCTACTCGGTAATCCTAACGCTTCATTGAGGGTCACCTGACGAAGCTGGATATAGCTCTTGGTTTCAGTGGAAATATTATCTTCTACCTGAAAGATCAAATAATTGGGTTCAAAATCGATGCTTTGATTGATCACCAACTGTGGTTTAGGAGGTATCTCTTGTTCGGAATCTCCCTGCTTACCATCACCACCGCTTAAGGCAACCTGCCACTTCGGAAACTCACCCAGTGGGCTTACCCAATCTTTGAGCGCCACCATCGTGGGTTGGGGATTGGGGGTGTAGTTAAACACCTGTCCATAGGTAGCGTCATCATTTTTACCATAGGCAACAAACCATATTCCTTGGTTGGGAGCACCTCCCACGATCGCTTTGAGGTTGGTCAGTGGCAGACGGTTGTAGTTGTCTCTAGTGCTGACCTCAGCAGAACGATATTTGACAAAGGGGCCTTTAACAAAGCTATTTTCCAGCCCGGGGGTTTGGATCGATGTAATGAGGACAAGCTTTTCGCGGCCGCGATCGCTAATGGGATGATACAGCCTGATTTCTCGAATCGTTTTATTTTCAGATTGTATGACCGCGTAGATTTGCTCGCCAGTTTTAAGGTCGAGACTATCCCCAAGACTCAGTTGAGACTCGGCGAGTTCAGCTTTAATTTGGGCGAGGGTTTTGGGTTGATTCCAAAGTGAGGGGGTGAAAATAGGGGCTTGGGTGGAATAAAGCCAACTCATCGATAGGGGATTAGACAGAAATTGCGTCCCCAGCCAGATGCTGCATCCGATCGCCGGGATACTGAGGATGACAAACAGATCTGCCCAACCAATGTACCCACTAGGCGCAGATTTCTTAGGTTTCGGTTTTGGCTTTTGTTCGGGTTCCTCGTAGAGGGCTAAAGGCGGCTTTTGATTGGGGGGTTGGTAGGGTACTAAATCTGCCCTTAGATGTGGGTTTAATTCTGACTTGCGTTTGCGATCGCGGTTTAGATCGGGTTGAAGATTAGGTTTAGGATTCGGTTTAAGAGGGGGTGGTGCATTTGATTTGGACTGATTTAGCCGCTCCTTTTGAGCGCGAACGCGTTTGATTTCACGCTCAAACAGGGACTCGGTACGCTGAATTTTAGTTTGAGCCTGGTTTAGAGATGGATGGTGTGAGGGGAGATAAATGGGGGGGACAGAAGGATCGCGATCTGCTCTGCGATCGGGACGAATGATGCCGAGATCGCTCCTAGAGTCTTGGGTTCGATCTATTTGCTCTGGCGGTAAATCTTGATTTTGCGCATGGCGATCGCTTTGGTCAACATTTTGTCCAGCTTGACCGTGATTTTGATCGATATTTCGATCTGGATTGTGATCTGTGTCTAGCTCTATTTCCATGCGCTAAAATCAAAGCACAAATAATCGCAAAAAGGAAACAACTCGACGAGTTTTTCCTTGGACTTTTATTTTTTGTTTAGGTAGTTAAATGATTTTTATTCAACTTGTGACCAATTATGTCAACACCAGTACCTGTTTCTGAGCCAAATGTCGATCGTGACCGCGTGATTATTTTCGATACTACACTACGGGATGGCGAACAATGCCCCGGTGCTACCCTGAACGTCGAAGAAAAGCTGATCATCGCACGGCAACTGGCTCAACTGGGTGTAGATGTGATTGAAGCAGGTTTTGCGATCGCTTCTCCTGGAGATTTTGAAGCTGTCTATAAAATTGCTGAAACCGTTGGCACTGCTGATGGCCCGATTATTTGCAGTTTAGCCAGAGCGATCAAAGCCGATATTAAAGCGGCGGCGGAGGCAATTAAACCCGCTGCCCACGGACGCATTCACACGTTTATTTCTACCTCAGATATTCACCTAGAGTATCAATTGCGCAAGTCCCGTCCCGAAGTTTTGGCGATTGCCTCCGAAATGGTTGCCTATGCCAAGTCTTTTTGCGATGACGTGGAATTTTCGCCCATGGATGCCACCCGTACCGATCCTGAGTATCTTTACGAGGTTTTAGAAGCGGCGATCGCTGCAGGCGCGACCACGTTAAATATTCCTGACACAGTGGGCTACTCCACGCCTGAGGAATTCGGTGCTTTGATTCGCGGCATTAAGCAAAACGTGCGCGGCATCGATCGGACAATTATCTCTGTGCACGGGCATAACGATCTAGGGTTGGCTACGGCAAACTTCCTAGAAGCCGTCAAGAATGGGGCAAGGCAGCTCGAATGCGCCATCAATGGCATTGGCGAACGCGCAGGCAACACGGCTCTCGAAGAAATCGTGATGGCGTTACATGTGCGTCGTCAGTACTTCAATCCGTTTTTGGGTCGTCCTGTTGAATCAGTTGCGCCGCTTACTAAGATCGATACCACGCAGATTCATAAAACTTCACGGTTGGTATCTAAATTTACGGGCATGTTGGTGCAGGCAAACAAAGCGATCGTCGGCGCAAATGCCTTTGCCCATGAGTCGGGAATTCACCAAGATGGCATTCTCAAAAATAAGCTCACCTACGAGATTATGGATGCCCAATCGATCGGTTTGACCGAAAATCAGCTCGTTTTAGGGAAGCACTCGGGCAGACATGCCTTTGGCGCTCGTTTGAAAGAGTTAGGTTTTGCTTTGACCGAGTTGGAACTCAACAGTGCGTTTGTGCGCTTTAAAGAAGTTGCCGATAAGAAAAAAGAGATTACCGATTGGGATTTGGAAGCATTGGTCAATGACGAAATTCGTCAAGCACCTAGTGCCTACAAGCTAGAGCACGTTCAGGTAAGCTGCGGCGATCGCGCCCTACCAACAGCAACGGTGACATTGTTTACGCCCGACGGAGAGGAACTCACCGATGCGGCAGTTGGAACTGGGCCTGTGGATGCGGTTTACAAGGCGATCAACCGTCTGGTCAATGTGCCCAATCAGTTGATCGAGTTCTCTGTGCAGTCTGTGACCGCAGGCATTGATGCTTTGGGTGAAGTTACGATTCGCCTCAGCCATGAAAAAGCTGGTGTTTTTTCGGGGCATTCTGCGAATACTGACATCATTGTGGCATCGGCAAGAGCATACATCAATGCTTTGAATAAGCTCCACTATGCGTTGCAGGCAACTGCCCAGCGAGTCGATAGCAAAGTCTAATCAGTGTTTATATTTTGAGGTTCCAGATCGGACTTAATCGGAGATGCTTTTCTCTCATTGCTTGCGTGATGGAGCCTCGAAATAATTGTAACGAAAGAATACTGGATATCAGTTTGAACAGGCTGATTGAACAGGCTGAACTCAAGCCATCAGCGATAAGTCCCATGGATATCGAATACAGGCAGAGCATAGAGAATATCAATTGGCACTCAGTCTCGGAATTATTTCAGCTCGTGGGTTGGGGCTACAGATCTCCTGATGCCTTGGCTGAAGCATTTAGAACTAGTTCTTACGTACGCTTTGCTTGTAAGAATGAAAAACTGATCGGATACAGATACCGCATCCTCAACAATCTCAGGCAAGCAAATTACCATCTCAGGCGACACAACAGGCGATTTAGAAGCAAGAGGCAAGTTTTTAGCTACGGGAAATATAGGCGGAGCGATCGCACTCCTCGGTAAACAAGTCAGTCTCTTGGGTGCAAACCTTGACGCATCAGGCACAAATGGCGGCGGAACAGTCCTAAGGATCGAGGATTGATTAAGGTGCTGTTCTTTAGAAAATAAGTGGCATTCTAATCAACGCCTCTAGAATTCTAGAATTACAGGTAATTTAGTCTACGATCCTAATTGGTGGAGACTATCAAGGCAAAGGCACAGACAAAGGAATCGTCAATGCTACGAATACAGTCGTGGATAAAAATACAGTCATACTTGCTGATGCTCTGAGTAAAGGCACTGGTGGGAAAATCACCATCTGGTCAGACCAGAAAACGATATTTAAAGGCATCGTTAGCACCAAAGGCGGCAGTCAATCAGGCGATGGCGGCTTTGTCGAAGTCTCTGGCAAACAGCAACTAATTTTTGCAGGGCAAGTGGACACAGGGGCAACCCATGGAAAACTTGGCACATTACTGCTCGACCCAACCGATATTTACATTGCACCAGATGACGGGGATAAAGACACCTACGACGTTTCTGACCTCGTACAGACCCAAGGAAACGTGATTTTATCTGCCACCAACAATGTCATCATTGCCGATAATGCTTACTTTGTTGCCTCCATAGGCACAATCACCCTACAAGCAGATGCCGATCTAGATGGAGTAGGTTCAGTCATCTTAAATGGCACGCTTTCCACAGGTGGACGTAATATTGACATTTCAGGCGCAAATGTCAATACAAGCCAGATTTACAGTGACAGTAACACGCGCAGTGGCTTTATTAAGGTCACTGCAACAAATTCAACCGTTACAGGCGACTTGATTAGTGGCAGTAATGGGATTGGTGGCAGTATCACAGTCAATAGCTTAGGAGGAAGTGTTACTACCCGTGATATTGCCACGAGTTCTACAAATAGAGCAGGAGCCATTGATATCAGAGCCAACACCAGCATTCAAGTAGGTTCTGTATACTCAACATCCATCTCTAGCAATGGTGGCACAGTTTTCATTCAAGCAAACGACACAATTACCGCAGGTAGTATTATTTCTAGTTCTACCATAGGGAATGCCGCGAATGTCACCCTCACAAGTCAGAATGGCAACATCGACTTAAGAGGAAACTATATTTCTGCTACTTCCGAGCAAGGCAATGGAGCGAAAGTAGAAGTACATGCTTACGGTGGCAGCATCACAGATATCGGCGTTTTAACTACCACCACCTCAGGTAATGGCGGCAGAATTATTCTTGATGCCCTCAATGATATTACAGGCGGCGGAATCGTTTCTAATTCTTTCGCTAAAACAGCAGGAAATATTGATGTAACCAGTACCGCAGGAAGTATTAACTTTGGGAAGAATGGTGTGGGAGCAAACTCTAAGCGCGGCAATGCAGGCAAGATTACCCTAACCGCCAAGAGCACGACGGATAATCGCACGATCACCACAGGACTGATTGATGCGGGTGCGGATGGCGATGGCAATGGAGGGACGGTGACGCTCACAGCGAGTGGAGATATTAACACTTCCACGATTGTGACGAATTCCAATGGCATCGGTCGCAGTGGCAATATCACATTAACGAGTACGGCAGGAAAGATCGATGTGACGAATGACTCACCTGATACGCCCCAAAGAGTAATTTTTGCGGGAGCAAATGGAGGAAATGCGGGTGCGGTTACGTTGAATGCATTTGGTGATATTGTGACACGAACTATATTTGCTGGCTCAAATACGGGTGCGGGGAATACGGTGAGGCTGACCAGTCAATCAGGTGGCATTGATACGGGAGATGGATATATCACGACCGCTACCAATGGGGGAAATGGTGGCAACGTTATCCTCACGGCGGTGAAGGATATCAAGGTGGGTAGTAATATTGATGCCAATTCTACGCTGAGTGGTAAGGGGGGAGGGATTACGCTAACTAGCAGTGAGGGTGGGATAACTGCTCAGAATGTGAATACCTATTCCTATGCTGGGGCGGGAGGAAATGTGAGGTTTAATGCGCAGTTGGGGATAAAGGTTGGGAATATTGATGCGTCGGCAAATGATAATGGGAATGCGGGAAGTGTGACGCTGTTGGCAGGCGATGATATTGAGGCTCTGGCGATCAAGGCAAATGTGAGTGGTAATGGAACTGGGATAGGAAATGGCGGTGTGGTGAAACTCATCAGTCAGCGAGGCGATGTTTTGACTGAATATGTGCGAACTGACAGTGCTGGAGCTAAAGGAGGGAATATCACGCTAGATTCTGCAAAATCAGTTAGAGCGACTGGTTCATTCACTTTTGAGGATATCAGCTACAGTATCTTTGCTGATGGTTTAACAGGAAATAGTTCTGTCAATATAAGTTACGATAAGGCGACACTTGGTCAAACTATAGCCAACTTTAATGTTGGCGATGCAAGTATAAACGGAACTTTTGGTGCGATCGCGAATAATAACTATATTTTCTTGCCCCCTAGCTCGCAAATTGTACTTCCTGACAGCCTCAATCTCGGTAAGCTGAAAATCTTGGATAACCAATCAACAATTACTCAACTCCCTGATTTTTACAAACCTCTACAAGATCTAGGGAATGCGGTCGGAAATTTGACTGGAAACAATGATCGCAATGCGACAATAGTTCTCACGCCTATAGCTGCATTAAATGATGATTATCAAGTCCCGTTCGATCAAATTGAAGTAGCTAGTAAGGCGTGGAATGCAATATTTTTAATCCTGCAGAGTTGTAGAAAATTTGGTGTAACTGATAGAGCGCAAATTGCTTATGTACTTGCCACCGCTGGATACGAATCTAGGTTTGGAGCAAACAACCTTACAAGTTATCCAGGGCATAATAATTTGTATGAATATCCACATGGGATAAGTCTCGGTCAGTCACCTCAAGATTTTTTCAATAATGCATATCATGATTATCTTGGAAATGGTGCTCCTTCTTCTGGAGATGTTTATAGGTATAGAGGACGAGGCTATGCTCAGCTTACTTGGAAGGACAATTATCAAAGGTTCAGTAACCTTTTTAATGTAGATTTAGGGCACCTCTAAAAATCAGTCAGAGACGAAAAACGAAAATAAAAAGAGA
>NZ_JAZBJZ010000056.1:0-30740 GCF_036349135.1 Tumidithrix elongata BACA0141 | reverse complement strand
CATTTTCCTCAAATCCCTTCCTACTCTTGTTTGTATTTTTAGAGATGCCCTAAAGCATACTAACGTTCTGCCCGATCGCTTCATTAGACTCGTATTCATAGAGTCTCTCAGCCCCAATATTCCAAGTTAGGATCGTGCCCTCCAACGTAGTAGAAATTATCGCATCATGAATCTGCTCCAGCATTTGCGATTGCAATTGTATGGCTTGAGTGCGTTCTGTAACTTTTGCTTCTAGCGATTGATTGAGTTGTAGCAGTTCTTGCTCGGTTCGTTTGCGATCGCTGATATCGCGAATCATCCAGAACAATTGCGTCTCATCATTCGCAAGATTGATGTTTTTGATTACGGTAATTTCGGCAGGAAAAGGAATGCCTTGACGAGCTTTCAACGTGATTTCCCAAGTTGTCTTGGTATTGTCTAAGGATGAGATGTGATTGAGATAGGTATAGAAAATATCCCTGTGGGCAGAGTCAATAAAGACTACCAAAGGTTTTCCTACAATAAATACATGACTAATTGCCAACAAGTTTAAGATAACTTGATTTGCTTTTAGGATCTTGCCCGATAAGTCTGTCACCAGATACCCATCAGGAGCAAAGTCAAATAAAGTTTGGTAGCGCGACTGTTCGTATTCTAGCAATCGATGTTGAGCGATCTGTTCTCCAGTAATAGCCCTCAATTCCTCTACAGTACATTGCAACTCCTCACTTATCCTTTCTAATAGTTCATTGCGTTCTTCCAACTCTGCTTGCTGATTTAAGAGTAAAATCTCAACTCGTTTGCGTTCCGCTAACTCAGCTTGAAGTTGTTGATAAGCGATCGCTTGCTGAATGGCGATCTCTAAGTGCACCGATAACTGCTGAAGTAACTGAATATCTAAATCTTGCCAAACCCTCGGAGCCGAACATTGATGAACGATCAGCAAGCCCCATAAACTTCGTTTGTCTTCATTGGACAACAGGATCGGCACGACCAGATTTGCCCGTACCTGAAACCTTTCAAGCAGTTGAATATGGCAATCTGTCAAATTAGCCGCATAAATATCATTGGCTACGAAAATCCTGCCCGCGCAATAGGCACCACCCAGATTTTCTTGAAAGCAAGTGTCTTCAACTTGGACATTTAAGCAAGGCTGCCAAGGCGAAGCGATATTTTCGGCAACAATTTTGCCACTCATATCTGGGTTGAATTGATAAATAGCAGCGCGATCGGCATGAATAAATTGACGCACCTCTTTAACGATCGCATTCGAGATATCTTCTAAGTTCAGTAATTCGCGAATCCGCAGTGCCATTTCAGCGATTACTGCCTGCTGCTGTTGCGATCGCAGTAACTGTCGCCTTAGCGTGGTTTCTCGCAGCACTTGCCTAACCGCCGTAGCGATCGATTTTGCCGTAATATCCCCTTTTACCAAGTAGTCAGCCGCCCCTAATTTCATGGCGCTTACAGCCTTTTTCTCAGTTCCCTGCCCCGTCAACACGATCGCAGGAACTCTCTCTCCTGCACGATCTGCATCGATCGCTTCTAGAAATTCCAAGCCATCGCCATCGGGCAAATTTAGATCGATCAGGACAAGATCGGGCTGCTGCGATCGCCACATTTCCAACCCTTCTTCAAAGGTTTCTGATTCGATAATGCGATATTGACGCTCTTGGTCTGCTTGCAGATAACGCGAGTAAGTAGAGCGATCGCTTTCAGAATCGTCCACAATCAAAATTGTAGAATGTTGCAAGAGTTGAGCCATCATGACTTCATCTGTAATTAAATGTTAAACCTATTGCATGGGCTAGCGATCGGTTGAATCTTACTAAGGATAAAATTCCCTGCCCCCTCAGCATCAACGATATGATAAAAAAGTTAGAATTTGACATCCCAACTACTCGCAGCAAAATTTTTTATTCAGTAAAACCTCCAACTTTTCTCAAGCAAGACATAAGGTTGGAAGCCTAAGTTTGGAAGGCATTCAGCACGAACTAACCCTTACCATTTGGATGCGAAGACCATAGCTATCCCCAAAAAATACAATTCCCCAAGGGCATTATCCCCCAAAACTATGAAGAAAACGATGAAGAATTTAGCCAAGCGCAAAATTTAGTTTGGTTAGGATAGATTTTATCGTTACCCATACACCCATGGCAGCTTGCTATTTTTTGTTATATATCTTTACATTTATCCCAACCTGTTCGTAAGATCATGGTTGCGTCCACATTGACGCTCTCTATTCTCTGGTCATCGTCCCTGCCAGTCACTCTATAAATCCTATAATATGAACTTCGGAAAAAGAAATCGCTCAACTACTAGCAGCCTTACCGTCAGCTTATTGCGTGAGGGCGTCGTGGAGTCATCGCATATCTGCCAAGCTGCAGTTGCCGATACAAGGGGGCGGGTTTTATCCGTGGCTGGGGATGCCCAAACAGCTACCTTTGCGCGATCTGCTTTAAAACCGATCCAAGCGATCGCGGTGTCTGCTACCGGTACGCAAGAACGATTTAACCTTTCGGAAGCCGACTTAGCCGTAATTTGCGGTTCGCATCAAGGCAATATTCAGCAAGCGCGACAAGTATTTAACATTTTATGGCGTTGCGACGTTGAGGCGAGTGCCCTGCAATGTCCAATTCCCGATGGTAAGAGTAGCCCCCTCCAATACAACTGCTCTGGCAAGCACGCAGGCATGATTGCCGTCTGCCAACAAAAAGGATGGGAAATTTCTTCCTACATGAATGCCAATCATCCCGTGCAGCAACTGATTTTAGAGAAAATGGCAGAACTCTTGCACATGCCTCCCGCAGAGTTTATCGGTGCCCATGATGACTGTGGCGTTCCCACCTATCTCTTGGAACTAGGACAACTGGCTCATCTCTATGCCCAACTGGCAGCGCACAATCAACTCCATTTAGAACGAATTACCCGAGCGATGACCCACTATCCTGAAATGATTTCAGGGGATGGTGAATTTGACACCGAACTGATGCGCCGTACCCAAGGGGCTTTAGTCAGCAAATCGGGTGCAGAAGGCGTGCAATGTGTCGGTCGCGTCGGCGAAGGTTTAGGGCTTTCAATTAAAGTCATGGATGGAGCGAAACGTGCCAAACATGCTGTGGCAATTCACTTACTTCGTCAAATGGGATGGATTACCCCCTCGATCGCTGAGAGCTTGGAAGAAACCTTTATCGTACTAGGAGAATACAAGCGTTTAGAAGTTACTGGCGAACTATCGATTATTTAATCCTAATATCCCACTTGAGATTTCGCCTATAATTGCAATTACTAAGCTCTAAGCAAACATTCTATTGTAGTACGCTCCTATGCCTTGTTGGCTTTGGGTTGAGACTGAGCCACAAAATAAATGCGATCGCTGAGCTGTCGAATTAGCTGAGCCGTATCTGCATCCTTTGCTTGCAATTGGGTCACTTTGTCGCAGCTATACATGACGGTGGTGTGGTCTTTTCCACCTAGAGCCTCACCGATTTTGGGAAGGCTGAGGTTGGTATGTTGTCGCATCAAATACATGGCAACTTGGCGGGCTTGACTGATTTCACGGCGACGGGAATTGCTTTGCAGATCGGCGAGATCGATATTCATCAACTCGGCAACCACATCTAAGACCATCTCGGCTGACACCTCCACAGGTTCCTTAGGAGGATTCAATACAGGGGCAACATTCTCAATCGTCATCGGCAAGCCCGAAATCGAGATATAGGCAACAGCTCTCACCAAGGCGCCTTCTAGCTCTCGAATATTCGACGTGTAACTCGCAGCGATGTAATGAATCACATCACTGGGAATTCGCAGGTTCTCATACTCGGCTTTTTTCTGCAAAATTGCCATGCGCGTCTCTAGATCGGGCACTTGAATATCGGCAATTAGCCCCATTGAGAATCGCGAACAAAGACGTTCTTGTAATTTAGGAATCTGATTGGGTGGGCGATCGCTTGCCAAGATAATCTGTTTCCCCGACTCATACAGCGTATTGAAAGTGTGAAAGAACTCTTCTTGGGTGTATTCTTTCCCTTCGATAAACTGAATGTCATCCACCAAAATCATGTCAATGTCGCGATAGTGCTCCCGAAAGGACTGCATGCTATCTTTGCGAATTGCCGTAATCAGATCGTTGGTAAATTGTTCGGTCGAGACATAGAAAATTCGCGCCGCAGGATCGATTTCCAGCCGATAGTGGGCGATCGCTTGCATGAGATGGGTCTTACCTAGCCCCACACCACCACAGAGAAATAACGGGTTAAACTCGCGCCCAGGGGACTCAGCAACGGCTAAAGCAGCGGCATGTGCCATGCGATTGGTTGCCCCCACCACAAAGCGGGTAAACACATACTTGGCGTTTAGCGTGCTGTTTTTAGGGGCATTGCTAATTTCTGGCAGGGGCAAAAGGACGGGGGCTTTTGCAGATGAGGTTTTGGTGTCTGAATTTTTTAGATCGGAAGGTTTGGGATCGTCCGCCTCATCCACTTGCAGCGTGGTGCGATCGCTTTCGTCTTCTACCAAAGCTTCATTGCTACTATTGGGGTTAGGCGATGAGACAATATGAATTTCAACGGGATAGCCTAAAATTTCGGCTACGGCGCTGTTAATATTCTGAAAATAGTATTTATGCAGCCAATTTTTGGCAAAGGGGTGGGGCGTGCGAATGGTCAGCCGTTCTGTGGTTAACTCTTCTGCCACCACAGTCTTGATCCAGCCTTCATAGGTAGGACGACTGAGCTGGCTTTCTAAAAGCTCAAGAACCTGATTCCAGACAGTTTCTAATGAGATATCCACAGGCATTTTGGCAAGGACTATAGATGGTGTTAAGGCTGAGACATTCATATTAGCGTGGCTAGACAGGATTCGTGGCTCAAGATCTTAGATCGCAACAAATATGACCATAAAAAAATTGATGCGTAACGGCTCGAACCTGTAAAACTAACGCAAGATAACCTTATTTACCTTTAGAGCAAGATAAACCGATGAATCCACAACCTAAGTTAGCACTAACCCTAGGAGATCCTGCGGGCATAGGTACAGAGATCGTTTTAAAGGCTCTGGCAGATCCCTTACTGTATAAAATGTTAAGTACGATAACGGTAGTGGGCGATCGCAGTCAAGTCCAAAACATTTATTTGTCATTAAAAGACCACACAAATCTCCCCTTAGCCGATCCAGATAGCTTCGAGATGCTCGATACGGCTACGCAGGAACCGATCGCGATCGGCGTGGGCAATGCGGCGAGTGGGGCAGCTAGCTTTACCTATTTAGACACAGCGATCGCGCAGGCACTCGCAGGCAAGTTTGACGCGATCGTCACTGCCCCGATCGCCAAGTCAGCTTGGAAATTAGCAGGGCATCACTACCCAGGGCAGACGGAGCTACTGGCAGAGCGCAGTGGGGTAGAGGAGTTTGGCATGTTGTTTGTGGGCAGATCGCCCCATACGGGTTGGATCTTGCGAACGTTATTGGCAACCGTGCATATTCCCCTCAGCGAAGTCACCCAAGCCTTAACGCCCGACCTGATCGAGCGCAAATTGGAACTTCTGCGGCGATCGCTGCTTAAGGATTTTGGTTTGTCACAGGCGAGAATTGCGATCGCGGGAATCAATCCTCACAGCGGCGAACAGGGGCAACTAGGCACAGAGGAACAGGAATGGCTGAATCCATTATTAAAACAATGGAATCATAAATATCCTGATTTCCCTGTGGATGGCGCGATTCCACCCGATACAATGTGGGTAAAGCCTGCTCAGGCATGGTATGAAAGCGATCGGATTTACGTAGGACATGAGGCCTATCTAGCGATGTATCACGATCAAGGACTGATTCCAGTGAAACTTCTCGCCTTCGATCGGGCGGTCAATACGACGATTGGTCTACCCTTCGTGCGAACTTCTCCCGATCATGGTACGGCCTTTGATATTGCAGGCAAAGGCATCGCCAACCCCGCCAGCCTGATCGAATCCATTTTCCTCGCTGCCGACTTAGCTTCTCATCATAAAGCGAAGTCAGTTGTGGCAAATGAATGATGTTTCTGACCAATTTACCCTGAGATTTACCTTGGCATAGATTCGACAAACCTGCATGCTAAGTAAAAGTTAACGATCGCTTCAGGGGAAATTCATCTTTCTAGGATTAGATCTACTAGAGTAAAAAGGTAAAGAAAATCTTAATTGGATTACCTTGAATGGGGAGAAACATGTATGACGGCACATATTCTGCTAGTAGAAGACGATGTTAAATTATGTCGATTTATGGAATCGGAATTAGGGCTTGAGGGCTATCGCGTTACTGTGGCACATGATGGCATCACAGGATTAAATCTCGCCCTAGAGTCACAGCCAGACCTCGTGATTTTAGACTGGATGTTGCCTAGTTTGGAAGGCGTGGAAGTATGCCGACGTTTGCGATCGCTAGGGCATAAAGTTCCGATCGTTTTATTGACCGCAAGGGACGAACTCAGCGATCGCGTCATCGGACTAGAAGCAGGGGCTACTGATTTTGTGGTCAAGCCTTTTAACATCGAAGAGATTTTTGCCAGAATCGCAACCTATCTATCTCTCGTCTAACATTCCTATGCTTGCAGTTTCAGGGTACGAAATTACACAAAAGCTCTATGAAAGTGATAAGTCGCTAGTTTATCGTGCGCTGCGAACTGTAGATCGAGCCTTGGTGATTTTGAAGGTATTGAAAGAAGAGTTTCCCTCGCTTGAAGAACTGCGTCGATATCAGCAGGAATACAGGATTATTTGCAAATTAACTCAGGAAAATAGGGATTCGGCAAATAGGGGTGCGATCGCGGCATATGCCCTAGAGACACACCAGAAAAGGCTGGTAATTGTTTTAGAAGATTTTGGTGCGATTTCTTTAAAGCAGTGGATGCAAGGGCGATCCACACTTAAGGAAAAAGCGAACGGGGGAGATCTATTTTTCATTGAGTTTCTGCAGATTGCGATCGCGATCGCCGAGAGTCTAGGTCAGATTCACGCTGTCAATGTCATTCATAGGGATATCAATCCCAGTAATATCGTTTACAACCCAGATACGGGCTGCCTGAAAATCATTGACTTTGGCATTTCTAGCGAACTCATCTCTGGTGAACTTATCCAAGAGAGCCAATCCTTCAAGCAAGCGAATGTCTTAGAAGGAACATTGCCCTACATGTCTCCCGAACAGACGGGACGAATGAACCGCAGTCTAGATTATCGCACTGACTTTTATTCGCTCGGTGTTACCCTTTACGAACTCCTGACATCTAGACTTCCGTTTGATACTGAAGACACTTTGGAGTTGGTGCATTCGCATTTGGCGAAATTACCTCTGTCTCCTATGCAGGTGAATGTGGAGATCCCTGCAATCGTTTCTGATATCGTCATGAAGTTGTTGGCAAAAAATGCTGAGGAACGCTATGAAAGTGCTTGGGGACTGAAATCAGATTTAGAGAATTGTCTGACCCAACTACAACAGAAGGGTAGAATTGCTGAATTCCCTCTAGCATCCCAAGATATTTCCAATCGATTTCAGATTCCAGAGAAGCTCTATGGAAGAGAGAAAGAAGCCGAAATTTTACTAAATACATTCAAGCAAATCAGTGCCGCCCAAAATTCCACCAGAGAAAAGCTAATTCTGATTGCAGGATATGCAGGGATTGGGAAGTCATCTTTGGTGCGGGAACTCTACAAACCAATTAGCGAACGGCAGGGCTATTTCATCTCTGGCAAGTTCGATCGCTTGCAGCAGGGGATGCCCTACTCCGCGATCGCAGAGGCACTTGAGGGATTGATTCAACAGTTATTGGCAGAACCTGAAGCGCAACTGCAACAATGGCGAGAGCAGATCTCAAAGGCTTTAGGGGCAAACGGACAGATTCTCGTAGATATTATTCCCAACCTCGAACGGATCGTTGGCAAGCAATCACAACTGGCTGAAGTGAATTCTGCCGAGTCTCAAAATCGATTTCATCGCGTCTTTCAGAACTTTATTCGCATGTTTTGTAGCGATCGCCATCCTTTTGTGATGTTTCTCGACGATCTGCAATGGGCGGACTCTGCCTCGCTCAAACTAATTGAGTTACTCGTGGATAGCGATATCCCACACTGGCTATGTATCGGAGCTTACCGCGATTCCTTGCAGGATGCGTCCCGCCGCGAAGTCGATCATGGGCATCCATTATGCAAGATGTTAGAAGTAGGGTTGCAGAGGGCTGGAGGAATTCGCCAGATTGTGTTAGAACCCTTAAAATTAGAGGCTGTGACGCAACTGATCGCAGAGACATTCCATACAGATATCCCGATCGCGACACCCCTAGCAAAATTGGTCATGGATAAAACAGGCGGGAATCCATTTTTTGTCGGTGAATTTTTCAGGATGATGTATGCGGAGAATCTGATTACCTTGACTTACAGTGGCATAAAACCCCAATGGCAATGGGATATTGCTCAAATTGAGGCAAAGGCAATTACTGAGAATGTTGTAGAGTTGGCGATCGCCAGAATTCAAAAGCTCCCAGAGTCAACCCAGCAGGTTTTACGCTTAGCGGCTTGTATCGGTACGAACTTCGATCTGGAGACACTGGCAACAATTTGCGAGCGATCGCCCGAACTAATTTCCTCCGATCTAATGACAGCCGTTCGATCTCTGTTAATTCTCGCCGTATCCGAGCTAGAAGATCGGCGTGTTCTGGATTATAAATTCCAGCACGATCGGATTCAACAAGCTGCCTATGCTTTGCTTTCGGAAGCGGAGAAAATTCAAGCTCACCAAAAGATTGGGCTATTTCTCTTGAAATCCACACCGAGCGAACTTCTCTCTACAAAGATATTCGATATCGTCAATCAATTGAATCGAAGCAGTGAGTTATGCATAGAGTCCGCCGAGAAGAATGAGTTGGCAAGACTCAATCTCATCGCTGGGCTAAAAGCGCGATCGCTTACTGCCTATGCTTCGGCATTTACCTACTTTTCTATGGGTAGCAGTCTTTTAGCAGCAAACAGTTGGCGCCAAGATTACGATCTAACGCTGGCAATGTATGCGGGACTGGTAGAGACGGCTTATCTGAGTGGAAACTACCCAGAAATGGAAAGGCTAGCAGAGATCGTGCTGCGCGAAGCCAAATTGCTTTTAGACAAGGTAAAAATCTATCAGATTAAGATTCAAGCGGCGATCGCTCAAAACAAATTTGCCGAAGCGATCGCGATCGCCTTGGATGTTTTAGCTATGCTGGGGATCGAAATCCCCAAATCACCCAGTCGGTGGGATGTTTGGTGGGGGGCGATCGGTACAAAATTAGCCTTATTTGGTAAGAAAACTCAATCGTTGATGCACTTGCCCAAAATGACGAATCCCAACAAACGTGCTGCGATGGCGACAATCGCTAGTGTTTGCACGCCAACTTATTTTACTCGCCCCGATCTCTGGCAGTTGATGGTGTTTCAAAAAATTCAACTCTCGCTGCGATATGGCAATGCTCCCGGTTCTGCCTTTGGCTACGCCGATTACGGGATGGTACTCTGCGGTGCGGAGGAGAACTTTGATCAGGGATTTCAATTCGCACGACTTGCCTCGGAACTAATGCCCAAGCTGAATGCCAAGGAATTTTTGCCAAAAACCCTGCTCTTGGTGAATCTATACCTCATCCATTGGAAAGGTCACCTACGCGATACCCTCGATCCGTTGTTAGCGTCCTATCAGATCGGTCTGGAAATGGGGGATTTAGATTATGGCACGGCTGCGATCGCCTTTCGTTTCTATCATGCCTATCTGGTAGGCAGCGAACTAGCCGTTTTAGAACGCGAAATGGCATCCTATACCGATGTCTTGCTGGGGTTTAATCGTTCTCGTGCCATCTTTTTAACGGCTATCTATCGGCAAGCGATCTTAAATCTCCTCGGTCAATCCCAGCATCCCTGCCGATTAATCGGTGAGAGTTATAACGAAGAGGAAAAACTGCCCATACATACTGCCAGTAGGGACAACAGCACTCTATTTCATCTATATCTTAACAAGCTGATCCTGCATTATCTCTTTTGCGAATATTCCGAAGCTGGGGACGTTGCCGATCGCGTCAAAAAACTGCTCGCAGATGGCGCAGTGGGTTTGCTGGTCGTTCCCGTTGCCTTCTTTTATGACTCCCTCGCTAAGCTTGCCATCTTTCCGACTGTACCCAAGCATCAAAAACGGCGAATATTAAGGGAAGTTTCTTCTAATCAGCGCAAAATGAAGCTATGGGCAAATCACGCACCGATGAACTACGCCCACAAGTTTCATTTGGTGGAGGCAGAGCGCGATCGCATTCTCGGGCAAAACTCCAAAGCCACCGATGCCTACGATCGCGCGATCGCCCTCGCCCAAGACCATGGCTATCTGCAAGAAGAAGCCCTCGCCCATGAGTTGGCGGCAAGATTCTATCTCAATATCGGAAAGCCTAAAATTGCGCTGGTCTATATGCGTGATGCCCGCTTTGCCTATCAAAAATGGGGTGCGATCGCCAAGGTCGCCCATTTAGAACGCCTCTATCCTCAATTACTCGATCGCTTCTCACAGGTCAGCGAACCTACATCACAACGCTCCCCATCCCATAGAAGTACGGGCAGAACCAATGCCAATATCCTAGACTTGGCTTCTGTTTTAAAAGCATCGCAGACACTCTCGGGAGAGATGATGCTGGGGCAACTAATTATGAAATTGATGAAAATCCTGCTAGAAAATGCAGGAGCGGAAAAGGGATATTTGATTTTGGCATCCGAAGGGGCGTTGTTGGTAGAGGCAGAAGGGATTGCCGATCGCGAACTGGTTACAGTGCTTCAGTCAGTTCCCATAGATGAATTTAGCGAACATCTATCGGTTGCTATGATTACCCAAGTGGCTCGCACCCAAGAGAGCGTAATTTTGAACAATCCTTCGCAAAAACCTCTCTTTAGCCACGATCCCTACATCATTAAGCACCAACCCATGTCAGTACTCTGTGCGCCTTTGGTCAATCAGGGCAAGCTCTCTGGCGTACTGTATGTCGAAAATAATTTAGCCCATGATGCCTTTACACCCGAAAGGGTAGAGGTATTGCAACTCCTGTCTACACAGGCAGCGATCGCCATTGAAAATGCCCGTCTCTATCAGAACCTCGCGGAACTGAATCAGTCCCTTGAAATGCGCGTGCAGGAGCGCACATCAGAACTTTCGCAAGCCAATCAACAACTACAGGAGAACGAACAAACTATTCTCAAAGCCTTGGAAATGGAGAGGGAAGCAAATCTTCTCAAGACAAATTTTATCTCGATGGTTTCCCATGAATTTCGCAATCCGATGATGACGATCACGGGCTGCGTGCGATCGCTACAAAATCCCAAGCGGCAATTATCCGACGATCGCAAAACCGAGTACTTGATGCTCATTCAAGAATCCCTCAGCGATATGTTGCATCTGCTGGATGAAGTTTTACTGTTAGGTAGAAGCGAAGCGGGAGTACTCAAATACGAACCCAGACCAACCAACCTAGAACAGTTTTGTCACGAACTTTTGACGGCTTTTAATCTGAATGTCAAGGAAGGGCAGGCAATTATTTTCTCTTGTCAAGGTGAATGTCAAGCAGTAGAAATGGACACAACCTTGATGCGGCATATTTTTGCGAATTTGCTTTCTAATGCGATCAAGTATTCCCCTGAGGGCGGTCAAATCTATTTCGATCTGGTTTGTGCCGACGGCATGGCGAGATTCCAAGTGAGAGACTGCGGCATTGGGATTCCTCCCAGCGATCGCGATCGCCTGTTTGAGACCTTTCATCGGGCGAGTAATGTCGGACAAATTCAAGGCACGGGTTTGGGATTAGCGATCGTCAAGCAATGTACCACACTCCATCAAGGAGCGATCGATCTAGAGAGCGAGGTCAATGTGGGAACTACAGTAACGATCGAATTGCCCTTAAACCCTTAATTCTTTCATTTACTCGATCTCATCACATACCCAACACCGCGAACGGTTTGAATCAATCGTTTGGGATTATGCTCTTCGAGTTTGATCCGCAGGGTGCGAACGTAGACCTCGATCACGTTGGAATCGCCGCCAAAGTCATAACCCCAGACCTTTTCTAAAATGCGATCGCGGGTTAAGACCTGTTGGGGATTCGCCATCAAATATTCTAAGAGTTCAAATTCTCTCACGGTAAGCTCAATGGATTGCCCTGCTCGTTTGACTTCGCGGGTGAGTCGATTTAAGCTCAGATCTTCAAACTGCAACGTATCTGTATTCTCTTCCTTGGTGCGGCGGAGGTGAGAACGGATTCTCGCTAGCAGTTCCTCAATGCTAAAAGGCTTAATGATATAGTCATCCGCACCAGCATCCAGACCCGTGACGCGATCGCTAATTTCATCTTTTGCGGTTACTAGCAGAATAGGCACTTTAATTCCCGTCGATCGCAACCGTCGGCAAATTTCAATTCCCGACAATCCTGGCATCATCCAGTCTAAAATCACCAAATCGGGAGAAATCTGTCGCGCTAGGGTTAAGCCAGTCAATCCGTCGTTCGCCATGCTGACTTGATAGCCTTCGCAACTCAATTCCATTTCCACAAATTGAGCAAGTTTTATTTCATCTTCGATTAATAAAATTTGAGTTGCCATCGTTTTATCCTAACTACATCTAAAAATTGAATTCAAACATTGACTTGCCTAGAAAAATCAGTGTTTATGAAGCGGACGAAATCGGAAACATAACCGTAAACGTGCTGCCTTTACCTTGTTGTGACTGTAAGCCAATCGTACCGCCCATGGCTTCGGTTAACTCCTTAGCGATCGCTAAGCCGATGCCCGCACCACCTGTTGTACGGGCGCGGGAGCGATCGACGCGATAAAACAGCTCAAAAATTTGACTATGCTCCTCCTCAGGAATACCACAACCTTGGTCGCAAATACCAATCGCCATGCGATCGGCAATTTTATTTAACTTTATGACAATCGGGGTATCTGGCGGGGAATACCGAATCGCATTTTCCATCAGCTCGATTAAAATCTGCCGTAATTGATAGCGATCGGCAGCGATCGCTGCGAATTCGAGCCGCGATTCTGTTTGAATTTGGATGGTGCGTGTATGCTGTGTCTGAATTGTTTTTATGGCTTTATCCACTTCTGCTTTTACTAATAAAGTTTCCATATGAGGTGGCTCGATTCCATCACTGGCACGAGCGGCATCCAGCATTTTCTTAAGTAGTCCAATGGTTTGCTCCATTTCAGCGATCGCGATTTTTAAGGCTTCTTGCTGTTGAGCAGTTAAGTTATCTCCCCGCCGCAGCACGCTTTGCATATAGCCATAGATTAACGTCAGCGGCGTACGTAACTCGTGAGAGATGTTACTAATCAGGTGCTTTTGCTGTAATTCCATTTCTTTGGCTTGTGCTATGGGCGGTTCTAAAGGAATAGATATTCTGTTTTTTGTGGTTTGAAGAAATGGCAACAGTTTTTACGTTTAGTAAGGTTCTAGGAATAGCGAAAATCGTAGTTATATTTATACTAACGATCTGTGCAGGCTTAACATGATTTAACTTTAAGCATTTCCCTAGGAAAATCTTAATTCTTGCTAAAGAAATTCTTAGGGTATATTCAGCGAATCTTCATATAAGGCAACCTGAGTTCAGGATAATAAGACCTATGTCTGTAATATGTCTGTAAAAGAAGCTAGCTGGCAAAGGGAAAATCAGCAATCCAGTTCGCGTTAAGATTGTAACGGCGTGCTTTGTACCCCAAAAAATCTAATGATTTCGCATGTAGACTTTACGCAAGCAGGTAAAATTCAACGCACAATGGAAGTGCTCTCGGCACTCAGTTATCGTGCGGGTGAGTTAAGTACTTACTTGGAATCAACCGCTAAGAGTGTCAGCGAACTTATCGGTCTAGATTGGTCGGTGGTGACGCTATGCCAAGATGGGCTGGAGCGCGTGCTGGCGAGTTCTATCGACATTGGCGAAGCTGCGAATGATGTCTATGAGCTGCATGGCACATTGACAGGGCAGGTTGTTGAGAGCGGACGTTGTCTGGTGGTAGAAGATACTGACATCAATAAGGAATATGGAGAACCACCAGAGGGCTATCAATCCTATCTAGGTGTGCCTTTGCGTTTACCAACAGGAAACGTAATCGGTACAATTTGTTCCTTTCATCGACAACCCAGAAAATTTACCCTAGAAGAAATTCGTCTAGTTGAGGTTTTTGCCGAAAGAGCGGCAACGGCGATCGATAACTATAACCTTTACCAACAGCAGCAGGAACTCAATCAGAAACTGCAACAAGAGATTGAGGAATGCAAGGCAGTGGAACAAGCGCTGCGCGAAAGAGAAGAGCAGCTGAGCCAGATTGCCGAGAATTTGGAACCCGTCGTGTGGATGTATTCCCATGATGGTGTCCCTCTCTACATTAGTCCGCCCTTTGAAAAGATATTTGGGATATCTAGCGAACTTTGGTATCGCGATCGCCATGCTTGGAAAAATACGATCCATCCTGGAGACCGAGAGCAGGTATACGCAGCTTTCGATCGCTTTGATACCCAAAAATTTGACCTTGAGTATCGAATTATCCGACCCGATGGTCAAGTGCGTATAATTCGCGATCGCTCGTTTCCGATTGTGGATAATTTGGGGCAGGTCTACCGTATTGCAGGGATTGCTGAGGATATTACGGAGCGCAAACTGGAACAGGAAAAAACGCTTCAGGCAATGCAACGGTTGTCGGAATTAGGTGAGTTGGCAGCAACAATCGTGCATGAAGTTCGCAATCCGCTAACGACCGTGTTGATGGGTTTAACCTATTTTCAGCGATTAGAATTATCCGATGGTGCGCGTAAACGATTGGATTTGTCTCTGGGGGAAGCAGAACGGCTGAAACGCTTATTAAATGAAATTTTGCTGTTTGCGAAACGCGAGGTTTTGATCGCTGAGTCCATAGAGTTAAATGCTGAAATTGCAGAGATAGTTAGGAATATCTCTAGTAGCCCGATCGTTACCGAAAGACAGATTGAATTTCATCCACTATCCGTTCCTATTTATGTTTCTGTCGATCGCGACAAGTTTAAGCAAGTTTTGATTAACTTATTGCAAAATGCCTGTGAAGCCGTTTCGGCAGGAGACTCAGTTTTCCTGCAAGTCTGTTGTGACGATATCCGCAGCGAAGCCTCGATTCAAATTTGTAATGGGGGCGATCGCATTCCCCCCGAAATTCTAGCAAAACTGACGGAACCATTTTTTACGACGAAACCCTCTGGCAATGGTTTGGGTCTGGCGATCGTCAAAAAGATTCTAGAGGCTCATGGAGGGAGTTTTAAGCTAGAGCCAGGGACTACGGGCGGAGCGATCGTAGATGTGCGCTTGCCGATAAATTATGAGAGAAAGCTGAGCGTAAAATAATTATTCTTTCATGGATATATTAGAGAATCCTTAAATCAACTTCATACCTGCTTTAGCGAAGTTGACGATTATAGAGTTAAGGCGATTTCTGATTTAGAATTTACCCCACATAATCCCTCCCCTTGCACGCTTCCGCGAAGCGACTCCCCACTGGATCGAGATTTCTAGTTTTCCCCCTTTACAAGGGGGAATTAAAGGGAGTAAGTCCGAGTTGCTGGATAAAGGTAGTTTCTTAGAAATATCCTTTGTCAAAACTCACTTTAGCTAGGACTTCCAGCATCAAATAGCAACCCAATTGAGAGAAAGAATGACTATTTTCGATCGCAGGACGAGCACAGTACGTTTGAGTAGTAGGCAATCTCGCCTGAATCTAAAACACCTAACCGCTCCGAAAGACATTCATCATGATTTCGGCATAGATGTTGTAGAGGGATTAAATAAATTCCCTAAATCTATCCCTTCTAAATATTTTTACGACCAATTGGGTTCGGAGTTATTCGAGCGCATCTGCGATCTCGACGAATATTATCCTACGCGGACGGAAACGGCGATTTTACAAAGCTATGCTGCTGAAATTGCGGCAATTACTGGGGAATGCGAGTTAATAGAACTAGGCAGTGGGAGTTCGACAAAAACTCGAATTTTGCTAGATGCTTATCGCGATCGCGGCGATCGATTAAGGTATGTTCCCATCGATATTAGCGGTAGCATTCTCTCGAATAGCGCGATCGCTTTATTGTCTGATTATCCTACCTTGGCGATCGATGGCTTTGTGGGAACCTACGAATTAGGACTTCAGCATTTACCGCAACCTCACCTACCCACCAGATTGTTATGTTTTCTGGGCAGTACGCTGGGTAATTTTAGTCCTGATGAATGCGATGTTTTCTGCGATCGCCTCGCTGGGGTTCTACAAGCAGGGGAGTATTTGTTGTTGGGCATCGATTTGCAAAAGTCAAAGTCAGTGTTAGAAGCTGCATACAACGATCGCCTGGGTGTAACTGCTGCGTTTAATCTCAATCTTTTACGCCATCTCAATTACAAGTTTGAAGGTGATTTTGACCTCACTCGGTTTGAGCATGCGGCATTTTACAATCAGGAGCAGCATCAAATTGAAATGTATCTTCGCAGTCTTGGGCGACAGCGGGTGAATTTGCGATCGCTCGATTTATCGATTGATTTAGAACCAAATGAGACTATGCTCACGGAGATTTCGCGCAAGTTTAATCTCAAGCATCTCGCTCGTGATTTGGAAAGCAAAGGCTTCCGTCATATTAGGTCTTGGACTGACCCAAATCATTGGTATGGCTTGGTACTTTGCCAGATATTACCCTTACGATAGAATGAGGGCGCTATAATTAAGTGGTTCGATAACGCGATCGATCGTTATGGTTGTAGAAATCTCTAAACTAACTGCGGCAAAAGGATATCGCCCCCAAGCGATCGATACAACCATAGAGACAGACCTCCTATGTTTCGCACTGCTTCGACAAAAGACCGTGCAGGAACATTTACAGATGGGAGCGCAGCTAAACCGTAGCGCTCGTAAGCTGGCGATCGCAGGTTTCCGCCGCCAATTTGCCCATTTATCTTTTACTCAATTTAGCCGCAAACTAGCAGAGGCATGGCTGCCAAACTGTCCATCCACATATATTCCCCAAGGTTCGGAAATGACTTGGATTCAAGACTCGATTCAATTGGCAGGGCAGCTAGACTCCATTTTTAAGCAGCTATCTATCCCTTACTATGTCACGGGAGGCGTTGCCGCGATCGCCTATGGGGAAATTCGTACTACCCAAGATTTAGACATTGTCATTGAGATTTCAACGGAGCAGATCGTTCGACTGTCAGACCTACTAGAACAACAGGGATTTTATGTGGCTGGGCTAGAGACAGTGATTGCAGGGCAAATGAAGACCTTACAAATCACTCATATTGAATCGATTTCTCGTGCCGATTTGATCGTTGCGGTAGGGAATGACTACGAGCAGTTGAAATTTGCGCGGCGGCAATCTTATCCTCTAGAAAGTGGTATTGAAATCGATCTTGCTTCTCCTGAAGATCTGATCGTTAGTAAGCTAAGTTGGCAGCAGTCTGAAAAGCAACTGCGTGATGTTTTAGGCATTATGAAAGTTCAAGCGGATAACCTCGATTTTGCTTATATTTACCATTGGGCAAAGGTATTTGGATTGACTGAAGTTGTCGATCGCCTCTGTGTTGAGGCAGGAGTGAAAGCGATCGCCGATGCTGGGCAGGATTTGAATTAATCGGTTTTAAGCGATCGTTAAAGATATTTAAGTAACTTCTTAGCGAATCTTCATTTTCCAACTCAGCCAATATGGAAAGATGCTATGGAAAGACCTCTCTGGTCTGAAAGCATAAACATCTGAAGCGATCGCGAGGCAAAAGTGTTGGTAGCAATTAAAAATCCTTTACTCAGAACTGTCACAGCCGCATTTACAGCACTGTCTATTGTCACGATCGGTGGCACTGTAGCGATCGCTGTCACGAAATCAAATCACGAAACAGGCTACAAAACCGTTCTATATTCATCTCTAGCCGCCGCGATCGTGGGAGGTGCGCTAGGTTTAAGCCTCAAATATAAAGAGGTGAAAAAATCTACTACAACAGAACTTCAAGCAGAAACGACTTGGAGGGATTGGCGAAATCTCAAAGTAGTCAAAAAAGTCAAAGAAAGCGAAGAAATTACTTCTTTTTACCTTAAACCAGAAGATAACGGCGAACTTCTCAATTATCAACCAGGGCAGTTTTTGACGATTAAACTAGATATTCCAGAACAAAAGAGATCGATCGTTCGCACCTATTCTCTCTCTGACTATACTCATGAATACTATCGCTTATCGATTAAGCGCGAAGGTGCGCCCAAGGATCGAGATCTCCCTCCAGGTGTTGCCTCTAACTTCATGCACGATCGCATTGAGGTAGGCTCGATTATTCCTGCCAAGCCACC
Organism: Tumidithrix elongata BACA0141; assembly: GCF_036349135.1. Classification (NCBI taxonomy): domain Bacteria; kingdom Bacillati; phylum Cyanobacteriota; class Cyanophyceae; order Pseudanabaenales; family Pseudanabaenaceae; genus Tumidithrix; species Tumidithrix elongata. The sequence continues at coordinate 12,402 of NZ_JAZBJZ010000056.1, read as the reverse complement.
TAGTGGTAAGTTTTTCCTAGATCCGAAAAAGTCACTCCCTGCCGTTCTGATTAGTAATGGCGTTGGCATTACCCCCATGATTGCGATGGCTAAGGCTGTTACCCTTTTAAACCGCGATCGGCAAGTTTGGTTTCTGCATGGCGCAAGGTCAGGGAAATTTCACGCCTTCCGCGAAGAGATGTTGGAAGTTGCTAAGACAAATCCCAATTTACATTTGCATTATTGCTACAGCCAACCTAAAGCCGAAGATGAAGGTTACTATCAAAGTATGGGCTATACGGATGCTGCCTTGGTGGAGCAACTCGTACAACAAGAAGCCGAATATTTTCTCTGCGGTTCTCCTGCGTTTATGAAATCTTTAAGGGAAGGATTTATGGCGAGAGGCATCCCTGAGAGCCGAGTCTTCTTTGAGTCCTTTAGCAAAGAGCGTAAAGAGACTTCGCAAGCCGATAAGGTTGTTGAGTCGCCAAAAGCAGACATAACTGGAGAATCTGAAGTTGAGTTTGCTAAATCTGAAAAAAGTGTTGCATGGAACCCCGACAGTGGTTCCCTTCTCGATTTTGCCGAAGAGAACGATCTAAACCCTGACTACAGTTGTCGCGCTGGTGTTTGCGGTACTTGCATGTGTAAATTACTAGAAGGGGAAGTAACCTATCTGGAGACCCCAACTGCAACCATAGATGAAGGTTCAGTGCTCATTTGCATTTCTAAACCCAAAACGGCAAAAGTCATTCTCGATCTCTAAAACAATGGGAAACACGATAACCGCTTGAGCTGGCGGTTTTTTTGTTTAACTTTTTGTCTTTGCTAAATGAAGAAATGCTGAGGACAGAATGAGGTTCTTATAGGCAAAACTTTATGTAACTTGTATCTCGATCGCAGGTCGGCTTAAGGATATGAGGCGATGATGTAAGAGTCAAGAGAACGCAGATAAATCACTGTTAAATCGATTGACCTACCGTCTTAATTACATCATTCGGAGACCCAAGATGAAACTCACTTCCTTATTAGCTACTACCGCGATCGCCAGCATTGTTTCTATATCCGCAGTTCCCCTACAATCCTTTAATCCTAATTCTTATCAGGCATCAGCCCAAGAAGTTAAAACAGTTAAGATTGCAGCAGGTTTAACTTCTCAGCAAAAGATCGATCAACTTACCGAAGTCAAAGGTAAGCCAGGGAGCGGCGATCTACTACGTAAATTGTATGCAAAAGACCTAACCCCTGTGGGCATTCAGCCAGGTGGTGCAGGCATGGTTGTGAACCTATACAGCAAAGCCGATGATACGACTATCTCTCTTTGCACCGTCTATGATGTGATCGTGGCAGTTAAGAAAGGTTTGATTCCCGCATTCAACCCCAATGAAGTGAAGTAAGCACTGTCAATCCCTTCATCAATTCCATCCTGCTTTCAATCGAACTTATCACAGATCGGAGCTTTAGTTCTGTACTGCAAGTGTCAACTCTATTGCAATGATTCTGTGTCTTGAATCAACAATATTTGAAACACCCTCTTTCTATCTGGAAGAGGGTGTTTCAAATGAAAATATTTTGCGATCTCGTGGGCATTTTCTATACTAACGCTAACGATAGAAAAATTTTAAGGTGGAAGAGTTGGAAAAAAGCATTCCGAATTGCTAGAATCTCTGTAACTTGTTTGGATTAGTTACGCTATGGTTAAAATTACATTAGAAGTAACAGAGGAGTTGTCAGAAAAGCTAGAGAAGCTTGGCGATCGCTTACCAGAAATCCTTAGCCAAAGCTTAGAGCAATTAACTCTGCCAGCTTATGTATATCGTTATGTTTTAAATTTTTTGGCAAGCAATCCAAGTCCTCAACAAATTAGAGATTTTCGACCTACTCCTGAAATGCAAGAACGCTTGCGGTTGCTATCTATGCGGAGCAAAGCTGGAGATCTGACCGAAAACGAACGTAATGAACTAGATGAATACGAGCGCATCGAACACTTGATGGTTATGGTCAAATCTGGTAATCTCAGATTTCTCAAGGAGCAAGGGTGAGCATTAAATTACTGAAGAGCGAATCGCAGAACGGAAGAGACTATATATTTGATTTCCCCATCACACAATACCCTATCGACAATTATATCTAGCCATTCGATTATGAGCGTTCGCTGAACAGTTGATAAGAGAAGATTTTTCAAATATCAGGTTAATTAAATCAACTCTTTAGGAAGCTATAACCTCCATGCCTATTTCTCGAATGACAATTCTCTCAGATCGGAAAGAATTATTCTTGAGGAAAAGGTCATGAAACTGGAAGGAAAAGTAGCGTTGGTAACGGGTAGTAGTGGCGGTATCGGTCAGGGCATCGCGATTCGACTCGCTCAAGAAGGGGCAAGTGTCGTAGTCAATTACCGTTCCAACCCCGAAGGTGCAGAAGAAACCCTGTCGAAAGTCAAAGCAGCGGGTGGCAAATGCCACATGGCAGAGGGATTTTGCGATAACGATCGCGGTTACAGCATTGGAGCCGATCTGGGCATGTTAGACGATGTGCGTCACCTGATATCCCAAAGTATCGAGCATTTCGGTCGGTTAGATATTCTCGTGAATAATGCGGGTATTGAGAAACATGCGGACTTTTGGGATGTGACCGAAGCAGATTACGAAGCGGTGATGAATGTGAATTTCAAAGGCGTTTTCTTTGCTACCCAAGCTTTTGTGAAGTATTTGCTTCAAGAAAAAAAGCAAGGACGCATTATCAACATCAGTTCCGTCCATGAAGAATTGCCTTTCCCTCACTTCACTGCCTATTGTGCCAGTAAAGGCGCGTTAAAGATGATGACGCGGAACCTCGCAGTCGAACTTGGAGGTTATGGGATTACGATTAACAACGTCGCTCCCGGCGCGATCGAGACGCCGATTAATAAAAAGCTGCTCAACGATCCAGAGAAGCTTCTGCCTCTATTAAAGAATATTCCCTTAGGTCGCCTAGGACAACCCAATGATGTGGCTGCAATGGTGGCTTTCTTGGCTTCTGAAGATGCTGGCTATATTACAGGCTCCACCTTTGTGGTGGATGGCGGTCTGCTGTGGAACTATCAGGAGCAGTGATGAAAGCGCAACCTTTCCATTGGCAAGAATATCTGATTGAAGCGGTTGGTTTGGGCTTATTTATGATTTCAGCCTCATTGGTGGTTGCTTTTGTGGAACTGCCCAGTTCGCCTTTACGGCAGGCGATCGCCGATCCACTCTTACGTCGCTTTCTGATTGGCATTGCCATGGGGCTAACCGCGATCGCACTGATCTATTCTCCTTGGGGTAAGCGATCGGGAGCGCATATCAACCCGTCCGTAACCCTGACCTTCTGGCGGCTCAAAAAAATTACCTTTCGGGATGCCTGCTTTTACATTCTGGCACAATGCCTAGGTGGCATCGCAGGCATCTGGTTGGCTGGCGTTTTGATTGGGAAAGCGATCGCCGATCCAGCGATTAACTATGTGGTGACAACGCCGGGAGTGGCAGGGGATTTGGTGGCGTTTTTAGCGGAATTTGCGATCTCCTTCGGTCTGATGACGATGGTGTTGCAGGTATCCAATCGCGCGAATCTGTCTCAATTCACGGGATTGTTTGCTGGGATTCTAGTTGCGACTTATATTACGCTCGAAGCTCCAATTTCGGGAATGAGTATGAATCCCGCACGCACGTTAGGTTCTGCTTGGTCGGCTCAGGTTTGGCAGAGCATTTGGATCTATTTCACTGCGCCACCCATGGGAATGCTGCTTGCCGCTGAAGCCTACCTTCGTTTGGGTAAAAAGAGGCGCAATTCCGAGCTGTGTTGCAAGCTCTGCCCCAACGGTTCTACACCCTGTATTAGTCCCCTTTGCTGTCAGCAGTGCAAACTCTGAGCCTTAGTTTTTGCTGAGGAGTTTCTGAGCAAACAGAATTGCAAAACTCAGCATTCTTTACCGACTCCTCAGAGCAGATTCATTCTCGGTGGATTGCTCGGATTCATAATACGTTCAATTCAAGTTAACCGCTTAAGACATTTCAAGATCGCTTAGTTCGAGGAAAAGCTATGAAACCGACTCAATTCTTTGCACTGTCTTTGACTTCACTATTGGTCGTTGGCGCGATCGCCGCTTGCTCTGCCCTTCAGACTCCAGTTGCCGTTCAGCAGGAACCTAGTGTTGTGGCTTCTCCAAAATCGCAGCCATCGAATATTTTAAGCACTGGTTCCTTTGTCAAAGCCGAGCAGCCTACACAAGGAGACGTTCGCATAGTTACTGAAAATGGCAAAAACTATCTAGAGGTTGGCGAGAATTTCAAAACCTCCGACCAAGGCCCCGATCTGCAAGTCATTCTTTATCGCACTGCCAACCCGCCTGTATCTGGTATTAAAGAGAGCGATTACATTATTTTAGGCAAACTGCAAAAGTTCAGCGGCGCACAACGCTACGAAATTACCAGCAATGTCAATGTCAAGGATTTTGGCTCCGCTGCCATCTGGTGTCGCAAGTTTAATGCCACCTTTGGCTATGCCAAACTCGGTTGATTTTGATTCACGGCTCAATAAGGGGAACTTCTAGATTCTCCCCCTTTACTAAGGGGGGCTGAGGGGGATCTAACCTTAGAACGCAGCCAAAGAAACCTATGTATATCCTGTAGCCAATTAAACCTATGACTTTCTGTTTGAGTTCTTGTGAAGCGATCGCCGATCCAGATCGGTTGGAAGCTGTAAGTGTCAGATCTGAAAAGGCGGAAGGCAACCAACATCGCATTATTGCCACCATTCAGGTTCCCTATCCGATCGAACAGGTTTGGCAAGTTCTCACCGATTATGAAGCCATGCCCGAATTTATTCCCAATATGGTCAAAAGCCGACGCTTAGAAGAATCAGAATTTGCCACTCGGATCGAACAGATCGGTCAAGCATCTCTGCTAAATATTCGTCTCACGATTCGGGTGGTTTTAGAAATGATGGAAAAGTTTCCCCATCGGATCGATTTTCAGATGGTTGAAGGCGATTTCAAAGCATTTTCAGGGAGATGCGAACTCGATGCCAGTCCCTATAAATGCGGCACAAAGACCGATCTCCATTATTCCGTACAGGTACAACCCAAGCCGATCATGCCGATCGCACTTCTAGACAAACAACTTAAACACGATCTGCCCTTAAATCTCTTAGCGATCGAGCGCAGGCTAGATACGCTATTCGGCAGACAAGCCTGCTGAATTCTATTTTCCAACCTCTAACTTATCCCTTTCTCTCGTAAGGTCATCCATGAATCAGGCAAATCAACCTATAGTAATCCTTGGCGGAGGCTTTGTGGGTCTATTTACAGCCCTTCATCTCAGCCGCCAAAACTATCCCCATCCGATTATTCTGATCGATCGCCATCGAAATTTCAACTTTAAGCCCTTGCTGTACGAGTTACTCAGCGGTGAAATGCCTGTCGATCGCATCTGTCCCGACTATACCGAACTTTTAGCAGGCAGCAAGGTCGCTTTTATCCAAGGAAGCATCCAGTCCGTTGACCTGCACAAACGTCATATTACTTTGGAATCTGGCAAAACCTTTTTCTACGCAAATCTCGTCCTCGCTCTCGGTGGGAAGACTACCTATTTCCATACACCGGGAGCGCAGGAAAATGCATTCCCCTTCACAACCGAGGAAGAAGTATTTTCGCTCAGCCATCGCATTAAAGAGAATATCAATCGTGCCGCACAGTCCAAAGATGCAATCGAACGACGACAGCTTTTGACCGTAGTTGCGATCGGAGCGGGGCCTGCGGGTGTAGAACTCGCCTGTACTTTAGGCGATCTCATGCCAATCTGGTGTGCCGAAGCTGGTGCAAATCCTGAGGAGGCGCGGATTGTCCTCATCAATCGCAGCGATGAGATTCTCAAAGGGGATGTTAACAGTCGCCTGCGCGATACCGCCAAAGCTGCTCTAAAAGAATGTGCGATTCCAGTGGATTCGATCTTGGGTGCAGCGGTAACGGCAATTACACCCGAGGGCGTGGAGTACAAGCAACAGGAGCAAGTCAAGTTTTTGCCAGCCAAAGCGATCGCTTGGACGGCAGGAACCGAACCTAATCCTTTACTCAAAGATTTACCGATTCCGTCCGAACAGCGCGACAAGCGCGGACGACTGCAAGTGAGACCTTCGCTTCAGCTTATGGGATTTCCAAATGTATTTGTCGGTGGTGATTGTGCCTTTGTCGATGACAATCCGCAGCCCGCTACGGCTCAGGTTGCCTACCAGCAGGGAATTGCGATCGCATCTAACCTCTTGGCTCTAGCAAAAGGTGGAATGCCCAAACCTGCCCATATCGCCATGCGCGGTACGTTGATGAAATTGGGCTTGGGCAAAAGCGTTGCCAACCTCTTCGATCGCGTGGAAATCAAAGGTAAATCTGGTCACCTAGTTCGCGAAGCCACCTATTTGGAACTCCTACCCACACCCGTTCATAACCTCAAAGTAACAACGGAATGGTTGACGGATGAAATTTTCCAGCGCCATCAGCCACAGGTTTCAATCGAAGGCGAACCTGAAATTGAAATTGACGATAAACCTGTCAGCAAAGATGCATTCTTTCCTGGTATTGCCGCGATCGCCGCAGGGTTAATTCTGGCACTGCCGCTAACATTACGGGCAGCGAATCCTCAGCAATTTCATCAAAACTTCCACTGGTCAGGCATTCCCACATTACTCGATCGGCTTGCACCGCCTAATAATTCCAACTCTTAATTCGCTTAACCAACCAATTTGAACCCATACTTAAAAAGGAGAACGCAGTCATGTTAAGCAAACTGATCCCATTTCACAAACTTTCGCTCAAGCAAGCGATCGTGGCGAATCGCATCACCTTAGGCATATTTTTCTTACTTTCTGGAATCGCCAATTACCTAAATTTTAGCGTTCCCAATGGATTTTATCAGACGGTAACTACAGTGAAGCTGCAACTATGGGGCCCATTTCCCGCAGGATGGCAAGGTATCGGTCCATTACCAGAATTCATCGCCATTCCCTATGCATGGCTGCTCCCCGGAGCTGAGATCGTCTTAGGACTGTTATTCGCCTTTGGCTTCTGGATTAGATGGACGGGATTGCTCCTGATCTTGATGACAGCCAGTATCGTCCTTGCATTTGGCATTATCCCCGCTGGGAGTCTCTTCCCAAATGGCGCTGAGAGCTTTAATAAGAACATTCTATTTATGACATTGGTTTGGCTCTGTGTTGCCTATGATGTCGAAACTAAAAAGGCTCAGGCACGCAAGCTTGCAGAGAAGCAGAGACAGCTATCGACAATTAATTAAACAGGGACATCCTCCCAGCCCCTCTAACAAAAGGGAGGAGAATTCATCCCAACGTGAGTTCAGGTTAAGGATTTTTGGATATTGCGAATCAATTCCTTAGCAGCAAAGGTTGCGATCCCCTCCCAGCCCCCCTACCCTTCGGGAAGTCGCTGCGCGGCTAGGAAAAAAGGGGGGGGAAGAGGTTCTTCTTGATTCTTCCCCCTTGTTAAGGGGGATTGAGGGGGATCTTGAATTACATTGCGGTTCAGGGTTTCTTATCCCGAACTGACATCATCCTAGAAATCGATCGCTCCAGAAAACATCCCTAGAGTTAAAACCAGAGTTAAAACCAGAGTTAAAACCTATGTCTACCGAACACTACGATGTCATTATTATTGGAACGGGTGCGGGTGGTGGAACGCTCGCATATCGTTTAGCGCCCACTGGCAAGAAGATCCTGATTCTAGAGCGAGGTGCGTTTTTACCTCAAGAAAAAGCGAACTGGGATACCGTCGAGGTCTATCACAAAGATCGCTACCATACCTCGGAAGTATGGCATGACGACAGCGATCGCAGTAAATTTCACCCCGGTACAGGCTATTGGGTGGGTGGCAACACCAAAGTCTATGGCGGAGCGCTATTCCGTCTCAGAGAGAGAGACTTCGATCGCGTCGTGCATAAAGGTGGCATTTCTCCATCTTGGCCGTTGAAGTATCAAGACTTCGAGCCTTACTATACGGAAGCTGAAAAGCTTTACGAAGTACACGGGCAGAGAGGACAAGACCCCACAGAGCCACCCACCAGCGATCCCTATCCATTCGCACCTGTCTCCCACGAGCCTCGGATTCAGGAAATTCACGACGATCTGCAAAAAAAAGGATTGCATCCCTTTAACCTGCCTTTAGCGATTAAGTTGAATGAGGTCAATCGGCGTCTGGGAGCCTGCATTCGCTGCAATACCTGTGATGGATTCCCCTGTCTGGTCAATGGCAAAGGTGATTCTGACATTAACTGCGTGCGTCCTGCGATCGCGAAGGAAAATGTCACACTACTCACTGAAGCCGAGGTTCTGCGCCTGCACACTAGCCCATCGGGCAGAGAAGTCACCAGTGTAGAAGTGAGGCACAAGGGCGAAATCATGAGCTTCTCTAGCGATATCGTAGTGGTCTCCTGTGGGGCGATTAATTCCGCTGTACTTCTACTGCGTTCTGCCAATGAGAAACATCCCAATGGCTTAGGGAATAGCTCCGATCAGGTAGGACGGAATTTTATGAAGCATCAGCATGGAGCGGTGATTGGGCTGACACCTAAACCGAATCCAACAGAATTCCAAAAAACCCTAGCAGTTAACGACTTCTATTGGGGCGAACCTGGGTTCGATTACCCAATGGGATTAATACAGCTATTGGGCAAGGTGAATAAGGATATTGTTGCCACGGATGCACCAAAATTTGCGCCCGGCATGGCATTAGATGAGATTGCTAAACATTCCGTAGACTGGTTTGTGACAGCGGAGGATTTGCCCGATCGCAACAATCGCGTTACCTTCAAAAATGGAGCCGTACATCTCAGCTATACCGAAAATAATACGGAAGCCTTCGATCGCTTGCTTGCCCGCTGGACAAAAGTCCTGAAATCGATCAATTGCGGCGATGCGATCTTGCCCTGTTCGCTCTATTTTCGCAAAAAGCTAGCGATTCAAGCGGTTGCACATCAGAATGGTACTTGCCGATTTGGCGAAGACCCAGCTAATTCCGTTTTGGATCTCGATTGTCGTACCCACGATGTTGATAATCTCTATGTGGTTGATGGGGCATTCTTCCCTTCTAGTGCCGCTGTGAATCCTACCTTGACGATTATTGCCAATGCTTTGCGTGTAGGCGATCGCCTAATCGAGCGCATGGGATAAATTCTCTCAGCAAGTTCTCATGTTCGCATCAGATTTTTTAGCGAGAGTTTAATCAGCTCTCGCTTTTGCTTCAGAGGGTTCTCAGGATAGCGAGCGATACTTAACTCAAGTCAGAAAACACATTCCAATTTGGAGACGAAGATCATGAAAAAACTAATTTTAGGTTGCTTACCCGTTTTATTTCTTTCCACTGCTGCTGTAGTTCTTCCCGCCAAAGCTGAAGTCACAACCGTGGGCATGGCAGCGATCGCTCAAACTCAGTCACAACCTAGTGTTTCTCCCTTTAATCTTGCCTACTTGGCATATCAAGGATACTTTGAAGATCGAGGCATCTCTAGCTATGCCACTCTCATCGAAGATGTACGTAGCAGGAAAGTTACCCCAACCCAGCTTGTGCAAGCCGCAGTCGATTCCCAGAGACTTGCACCCTCAGTCCTCAACGATTCTAGCTATATCAGTGCTGTAGAATCTCAGTTGACTTCACTTGTGATGAATCAATAAATTTTGACATCTTAAGCAAGGGAAGAAATTTATTCTTCCCTTGCTCGTTTTTTTAGCAATTATTTTAGGAGAAAGAATCCTATGGCTATCCAAATCGAAAAAGCCTTGCTTGCTGTTATTTTCTCTCTTGCAGTGGGAGTCTTTGCCCAAGAACCGATGACAGTGTTAGGAGAACAGCGATCGCCTTTAAGCCATCTCTCCTCAGCTCAAGCAGAATCCCTTGCGGTCACAACAGTGGACTCAGTGGGCATCACGGTATCGGATATGGATAAAGCTATAGAGTTTTATTCACAGGTTCTATCTTTTCAGAAAATATCGGATATCGAAGTATTAGGAAGCGAGTACGAACGCTTGCAAGGCATATTTGGCATAAGGATACGGGTAGTCAGGATGCGCCTTGGCGATGAAATTCTCGAACTCACAGAATACCTAACACCCAAAGGACGACCAATCCCAGTCGAATCGCGAAGCAACGATCGCTGGTTTCAGCACATCGCGATCGCGGTCAGCGATATGGATAAAGCCTACGCACAACTACGTCGCTTTAAAGTCCAACATGCCTCGACTGCGCCGCAAAGAATTCCCGACTCCAATCTTGCCGCAGCTGGGATTCGGGCTTTTTACTTTAAAGACCCTGACGGTCACAATCTAGAGATCATCTATTTTCCCCAAGGTAAGGGCGATCCAAAATGGCAAAAGTCAGCCGATCGCATCTTTTTAGGCATCGACCATACGGCGATCGCGGTCGGCAATACGGAGACAAGTCTAAAATTCTATCGCGATCTTTTGGGAATGCGCCTTGCAGGTACGAGTGAAAACTTTGGGACGGAGCAAGAGCATCTCAATAACGTATTTGGAGCAAAACTCCATATCAGTGGCTTGAGGGCGACTACAGGCTTAGGCGTAGAATTTCTGGAATACCTTGCGCCCAGCGATGGTAAGCCTTATCCCTCTGATGCTCGTCCAAATGATTTGCTGCACTGGCAAACCACGCTGGTTGTAAATGATGCAAATGCGATCGCGCAAAAGTTACGGGCTTACCGCACCATTTTTATCTCCCCTGATGCAGTTGATTTTTCCTCGCGATCGCTCGGCTTTAAGCGCGGTTTTCTCATCCGAGATCCCGACGGTCACGCCCTCCGAATTATCGAGCGCTAGTACATTAAGATTATCTAGGTCTATAATTAAGCCTATGCCCAAAAAGATTAGAGAGTTAAGGTCTGCGCTCTCGAAGGCAGGTTTCCGAGTGGTGCGGACAAAAGGCAGTCATCAAAGATGGTTACATCCACTTTTGCCAGAATTACCTTTAACTATTGCTGGGAAAGATGGAGATGATGCAAAATCCTATCTTGAGAAATTGGTTGAGTCTGCACTAAATGCTTTAAAGGATAAAGAGTCATGAATCACAAATATCGGATTAACATAGTTTGGTCAGATGAGGATAAATGTTATCTAGTGGAGTTGCCTGAGTTTTCTAATGACTTGCAGCGATACTTTACGCATGGAGACACTTATACAGAGGCGATTGCTAATGCGGAAGAGGTATTAGAACTTTTAATCGAAGATTACGAAGCATCGGGTAAACCTTTACCATCACCTCAAGTATTGCAATTGGTCTAATGATTATTTCAAATGTTTCCTGAGATTGGGTCTCCTGTTGGGGCGGTGGTGGTTGGCTATACTGAGGACGATCGCAATCAAGTTTGGTTGAGTGTTAAGCCGAGCGTGTTGCAAAAGTCTTTGGTTAAGGATCGTGAACTAAATTACCTGCAATTCTAATGGTGTAGAGTCATTATTTTAGAATGCCCATTATTTCTAAAGAACAGCACCTTAATAAATCCACGATCCTAAGTTGAGAATGCCAGTTGCTAGTCAAGTGTAAATTTTGGGGCGATCGCTAATGATGGCGATTTTAAACCTTTGACATGGTACTTCCGAACGGTGATTGAGATTAGGGGCGATCGCTGTTTAGTGTTTCTGGTTGTGTTAGAGGCGATCGCATTGATAAATCGATCGTGTGTATAGTGAACAGTGATAGAGATTTAAAAATAACAATGAGTTTTGTTTTTGCAGATTTATTTGCTGGTATCGGTGGATTTAGACTTGCTCTAGAGAGCATAGGCGGCGAATGTGCTTTTTCTTCTGAATGGGATAAATATGCACAGATGACATACAAAGCTAATTTTGGCGATATTCCCTACGGAGATATTACCCAGATTGAACCATCTTCAATTCCAGATATTGATATATTAACTGCTGGGTTTCCCTGTCAACCGTTTAGTTCAATTGGCAAACGCGAAGGATTTGAACATCCAACACAAGGAACTTTATTTTATGACGTGGTTAAGATTTTAAAAGAGAAAAAGCCTAAAGCTTTTATTTTAGAAAATGTTGAAGGACTAGTAGCCCATGACGGCGGGAAAACCTTAAAAATTATATTAGATACTTTATCCGTATCTATAAATGGACAATATCTCTTTTTTAGTCAACCTGATGTTAGATATCATGTTTTTTGGAGTATTTTAGATGCCAAAGACTATGGTGTACCGCAGGTTAGGAAAAGAATATTTATAATAGGTATATCTGAAGATGTTTCCAAAGATGTGCCTAGTTTTATATTTCCTTCTCCTATTAAACATAAAGAATATATAGGCTCGTATATAGAAAACAATATAATTGGCCAATTCAAGGATGAAATGCAACGGGGTCTGATGAAGCAAAGAATACTTC
>NZ_JAZBJZ010000055.1:0-30823 GCF_036349135.1 Tumidithrix elongata BACA0141 | reverse complement strand
AGGATTGTAGGGTCTTTATTCGCCATTATAAAAGATGTCAAATCGGTTCTATAGAGAATATCTCTAGGTTTGGATTGTGGCCACCCGCTGTTTGGCAGGGAGAATGGTGGAGATTACTGACCGCGATGTTTTTGCATGTAAATTTAATCCATCTAGCACTTAACATGCTTGGGCTTTATGTCTTGGGTGAATTTGTTGAAGTGACTTTGGGGATTCGCAAATACTTGATTGCCTATTTCTTTAGCGGACTTGGCTCGATGATGACGATTGTCATTCTAAGCATGAAGTTCAATTATCCAATCAATCTGACAGTCGGTGCTTCTGGTGCAATCATGGGCATCATCGGCGCGACAAGTGCAATTCTGTTAAAGGGATGGCTTAGAGAAAAGTCTCGTGTGGCGGCAAAAAGTTTGCGATCGGTTCTCTTCATTATTGGCATTCAAATTATTTTCGATCTAAGCACGCCACAGATTAGTTCGATAGGTCATGCCTCTGGACTTGTGCTGGGCTTTCTCGTCAGTTTGTTCTTAGTTCCAAACTTGAAAAATCCCACAACTAAAGCTACTTAACGTCAGGACAAGAAAACCTGAAACGCTATACATCCCAAGGATCCCCCCCAGCCCCCCTTGAAAAAAAGGGGGGAGAACTCACTTCCCTTTTTCAAGGGGGATACCCGATAGGGCAGAGGGATCAAACCCCTTGTTTCCAGCAAGTCGGATTGCTTTGTTCCGAAATCCTTAACCCGAACTCAGGTTACTTAGCTCTATGTGAGTTTTCTTTTGGCTCCCTAAGATTAAGTATCTGCAACGGTTGGGATTGCAATAGACGCGCATCTAGTTGGGTATAGCGTTGCTTATCTTTGACTTGCCTAATAGCTAGACCGATCGCTTTTTGAGATCCAACTAGAATGGCTAATTTTTTAGCCCTTGTAATGCCTGTATAGATTAAATTACGCGATAGCATCAGGTAATGCTGCATAAAGATAGGCAAAATCACCACAGGATATTCGCTGCCTTGGCTTTTGTGAATTGTGGTGGCGAAGGCCAGACCGATCTCATTTAAGTCGGCATAGTCGTAAATTACGATGCGATCGCCAAACTGCACTGCCACAGCCTGTTCCTCTCGATCGATATCTGAGATAACGCCTAGATCGCCATTAAAGACTTCGCGGTTATAGTCATTTACCTGTTGCAAAACGCGATCGCCGACGCGAAAGGTTGTCGAGCCTCTGATCAGTTCTTGCTTTTCTGCCTGAGCGGGATTCAGTAATTCCTGTAGGGCTTTATTTAAGTTGCGCGTTCCGATCTCCCCCCTCGTCATCGGACAGAGAATTTGCACATCTCGGGCAGGTTCAAATCCCAAGTCAGGCACTAGATAGGTGAGTAAATCGCGAATGGCTTGGACGCCATGCTCTGGTTCGCTGGCATTGAGCCACAGACAATCCGATTGGGGGCGATCGCTCACAGGTTCAATTTGAGGGTACTTACCTTGGTTAATCGTATGGGCGTGACTGACAATTTTGCTAGACTGCGCCTGCCGAAACACTTCTGTTAATTTCACCACAGGTACGCATTCCGATTGAATTAAATCTTGTAAAACATTGCCCGCTCCCACACTGGGTAATTGATCGGCATCGCCAACAAATAGAACCTGTGCGTCGGGTGGTATTGCCTTCATGAGAGAATTCGCTAAAAAAATATCCAACATGGAAGCCTCATCAATCACGATCGCATCGGCATCAATCGGACGATCTTGGTCGCGTTTAAAGCCCATCGAACTCGGATCGAATTCCAATAAACGATGAATGGTTTTTGCTTCCTGTCCTGTCACCTCAGCCAGTCGCTGTGCCGCTCGTCCTGTGGGAGATGCCAAAGCGATCGATTTTCCCATCGCTTTCCAGAGCGCGACAATCGTGCGGACGGTAAAGGTCTTTCCACAGCCCGGATTGCCCGTGAGAATAGTAAACCGTTGACTGGCTGCCATCTCTACGGCTTGACGCTGTTTGACGGAGAGTTCGACATGATATTTCTGCGTGAACCGATCGATCCAGCTCTGTACCCGCAATCCATCTACAATCACCTCACGTTCGAGTAACTGATTGATGCGCTTGGCAAGTCCCTCTTCAGTACGAAAGAAGGTCGGCTTATAACAAATCAGTTGTTCCTCTGCTACTTCCTTACCGCTTTTAAGATCGGCTTTTACGATGATTTCTAATTCCTCGACCATTTTGGGAATCAGTGCCGCGATCGCTTCAGCATCTGGCTCGTGAGCTTCTAAACTCAACTGTTTTACAGAGCGCTCCACCAGTTCCTGTTGCGGTAAATAGCAATGTCCTTCTTCGGCAGCTTCCCCTAAAACATGGAGCATACCACTGCGATAGCGAAACTCTGAAGATGGCGCAACCCCCAAATTCCGCGCGATCGCATCGGCGGTGATAAAGCCAATTCCGTAAATATCCGTAGCAAGCCTGTAGGGATTATCGGTAACCGTGGCGATCGAATCCTTGCCATACTGCTTAAAAATCTTGACCGCATAGACCGTGGAAACCCCATGCCCCTGCAAAAACACCATCACATCCTTAATCGATTTTTGCTCTTGCCAAGCATTCTGGATGGCGACAATCCGTTTTTGAGCGATACCAGGGACTTCGTTTAGGCGATCGATTTGGTTCTCGATAATGTCTAGAGTTTCCAAGCCAAAGTGCGCCACAATCCGTTTGGCGGTAACGACACCCACACCCTTAATCAGTCCGCTACCGAGATATTTCTCCAGCCCAGTCAGCGTTGCTGGCTTGGTTTCTTGATATTGCGTAACTTGAAACTGATCGCCATATTTGGGATGCGATCGCCAAAATCCTTCCAGTTTTAATGTCTGTCCCGCCTGAATATCAGGAAAACTACCGACAATGGTAACGAGTTCCATTTCCTGCGGTGCTTTTAGCCTTGCCACCGTATAACCCGTATCCGCCGAATGAAACGTCAAGCGTTCGACGACACCTTGAAGTTGTTCGTTCTTTTGAGATGAATAGGCACTGTCTTCCATAGTTCATCAATCGAATAGGAGCTTCACGCAGCACCTACAAAAGCAATATTGAATTGCATGCAGAATGTGTGGCGCGAAGCACAACCCACCCCATTCTGAACAATGCATCGATTATACCGTTTGAGATTCTAAGGATAGAAAGTTAGTTGTGGCAGACCGAGGGTTTCTTCCCAGCCCATCATAATGTTTAAGCATTGCAGGGCTTGAGATGCCTGCCCTTTCATCAGGTTATCGATCGCGGAAACGACGATCACGCGACCTGTGCGCTGATCGACCTCCACGCCGAGATAGCAGAGATTGGTTCCACAGGCCCATTTGGTCTGGGGATAGACATTTTTAGGCAGTACCTTGACCCATTGAGAATTGCGATAAAAAGACTTATAGATCGTGAGCAAGTCGTCTTTGGTAAGACCGGGATCGCGCATCTTGGCATAGACCGTCGATAAAATGCCACGCACCATCGGAATTAGATGTGGCGTAAATTGCACCATCACCTCTTGCCCCGCAATATCGCTGCAAACCTGTTCGATTTCTGGGGTATGACGGTGACTGGCAATGCCATAGGCTCCCAGAGAGTTACTGGCTTCGGCTAACAGTAAATTGGTTTTGGGCTGGCGACCACCGCCCGATGTGCCTGACTTGGCATCAATAATAATCGTACTGTGATCGATCAGACCTTGTTTCAACAGAGGTAGCAATGCCAATAGACTCGCCGTCGGATAACAACCCGCACAACCAACTAGATTGGCAGTGGCAATGCGATCGCGATAGAGCTCGGGCAAGCCATACACGGCACTTTGGTTGACTTCGCGATCGGTACGAGGTTCGCCTTCTTTATACCAAGCATCATAAACTTGCAAATCTTTGAACCGATAGTCAGCAGAGAGATCGAGAACCTTACAGCCCTTTGCCAATAGCTTTGGTGCAATCTTGGCAGCTAGACCGTTTGGTAAAGAGAGAAACACAACTTTAGCTCTGGCAGCAACTTCCTCAGGTTCGCAACTTTCGATGGGCAAGTTAACACAGTGAGCTAGGTGAGGATACAGATCGGAAAAATTCTGTCCAACACTGCCGCTACCACCCATATAGGTAATTTCTACAAGTGGGTGTTCGAGTAGCAGTCTGACTAACTGAATGCCGCCATAGCCAGATGCACCGATGATTCCCACTGGTATACGCTTATCTTCACCCATAATTTTTCTGTCCCAGTGTTTCTAAATTTCGTCTTGAGTTTAGGTTTAAAACCCGAAATGATTCTGTATTTACTGCTATCAAAGCTGAGCTAAAGACGCGAGCAATCAGATTAAATGTAAGATACACCCGATAGTGAAATATTGAACAAGTTTCGAGTTATTAATTTGGTTATTTATCAATCTATTGATCGCACCGCAATTATCGATCGGGCGATCGCCCTAATCTTGGAAGACTCGGAATAACTCAATGGTTATAGTTCCGCCAACAAATCGCACAAACAAAAAAGGAGCGATCTTGAGATCGCTCCTACCATAGAGTTTTGAAGATAAAATTTAGATTAGACCGAAACGGGTTGCCATTCCAGACGCTCAAGGGTATGAGAGCGTTCTAGAGCGCGTTCAAAGCTGTTGAGCTTGGGTTCGATTTGTAGGGGCTCGCCGACATAGCCTTGAATGGCTTCCTGCGTTTTTAGCCCGTTACCTGTGATGTATGCCACCGTGGTTTCATCGGGATCGATTTTGCCAGCTTCTACGAGTTTCTTGAGAACGGCGATCGTCGTACCACCAGCGGTCTCAGTGAAGATGCCTTCGGTTTCGGCAAGCAGCTTCATGCCTTCGATAATCTCAGCGTCGGTGACAGATTCGATATTGCCATTGGTTTTGCGTGCGATATCGATCGCATAGATACCATCCGCAGGGTTACCGATCGCAATGCTCTTCGCAATGGTTTTAGGTTTGACAGGGGTAACAAAATCACGTCCGTCACGGAAGGCAGAGGCAATGGGAGAGCAGCCTTCGGCTTGAGCGCCACTAAAGCGCACATCCTTGCCTTCAACCAAGCCAACCTTGACAAATTCTTGGAAGCCCTTGTAAATCTTGGTAAACAGCGACCCAGAAGCGAGGGGAGCAACGATGTGGTCAGGCAGTTGCCAACCCAATTGTTCAATCACTTCATAACCGAGGGTTTTGGAACCTTCAGAATAGTAGGGGCGCAAGTTGATATTCACAAATCCCCAACCATGGGTATTGGCTACCTCAGAGCAAAGGCGATTGACTTGATCGTAATTGCCATGTACGGCAAATACCTTAGGCGCATAGATCACAGTACCGAGTACCTTACCCGCTTCTAGGTCAGAGGGGATAAATACGCAGCAGTCGAGTCCTGCATGGGCGGCGATCGCTGCGGTCGAGTTTGCCAAATTACCCGTACTGGCACAGGCAACGGTGCTAAATCCCAATTCTCGGGCGCGGCTCAACGCGACAGATACCACCCGATCCTTGAAACTGAGGGTGGGCATGTTGACAGCATCGTTTTTGATGTAGAGATTCTTTAAGCCCAATCTACGCGCCAGACGGGAAGCTTTAATTAGGGGAGTCATGCCCGTGCCAACATCAATATAGTTGTCGGTCTCGACGGGTAAAAAATCACGATAACGCCAGATCGAGTTTGGCCCTGCCTGAATGCTTTCGCGGGTGACTTTGGCAGCGATCGCTTCGTAATCGTAAGCCACCTCTAGAGGACCAAAGCAAAATTCGCAGACGTGCATTGCCTTGGCTTCGTACTCTGCTCCACATTCTTTGCATTTCAGACCGCTAAAGGTTGAGACCTTTTCACTGGTATAGCGAGAGTTTTGGGTGGCGCTTGTCATGGCTTTATAACTGCTTGGGATAACTGTTTAGTGGTGAGATTAATTATGAGGAATTAACTTTACTTTTTGAGTTATTCGCAACATATCACAACCTGTCAATAGTCGTCAAATATACCCGACTTTTTTTATCGGCTTTAATTTAAACCCATTCAAGAGGCTGAACTGCTAAGATTGTTTCCTAACTGGTGTAAGGAATTGAATGGCTGGCTACACGCTCATACTGGCGATTTTGATCTTGGGTGGCATTATCGCAACGCTAGGCGATCGGATCGGTTCTAAAGTTGGCAGAGCCCGCCTAAGCATCTTTAATCTAAGACCCCGTAACACTGCCACTTTGGTGACAATTGTTACGGGTGGTGCGATCGCGGCTTCTACCCTAGGTATTTTGCTGGCAAGCAGCAGTCAACTTAGGGATGGATTGTTTCAGTTAGAAAGCATTCGTGCCGATCTGAGCAATACCCAAGCGGAAAAGCTGAAAGTTGAGAAAGAACTAAATACAGCAAGGACGGAGCAAGGGCAAGCACAACAACGCCTCGATCAAATCAATAAATCCCTCGCCCAAGCCCTATTAAAGCAATCTCAAACCCAAAGCCAGCTCAAACTGGTCGAAGGCAAATTTCAAGAGGCTCAAACCGAGCTGCAAAAGGTACAGGAGCAAGAAGCAACCCTGCGCGATCGCGTCCAAAGCCTTAGTTCCGAGCAGGAAAAATTACAAGCAGAAAGTCAGAAATTAGCCCAAGAGCGCGACCAACTCACCAGCGACCTTGCTCGTATCACCACAGAACGTGAAAGCCTGCGCCAAAAAGTTGCCGAGTCAGAAACGAGCTTGAAAGCGATCGAGCAACAGCGTACCCAATTAATCACCGAAGTCTCTTCGCTAGAAACGAGCCGAGATCAGTTACTGGCAAGCATTCAAGCCCTGCGGACGGGTAACGTGGCAATTTTGTCTGACCAACTGTTGGCGATCGGTGTGATCCGTCCCAAGCTCAGCCGAGACGAGCTACGCGAAGCCACGAATCAGCTTTTGCTGCAAGCCGAACAAAATAGCCGCGCCCTCTTAGATTTTCTCCCCGGTCAAGCCCCCCAAGATCGCGTCATTCGGGTTACACAAGCACAGGTCGCTGCTTTGGTGGACAAAATTAGTGATGGTCGCAGCTACGTAGTGCGGATTCTTTCGGCGGGCAACTACCTCAAACGAGAAACTGCGATCATGGTTTCGGCGGATGTTACCCCAAATCGGCAAGTTTTCACAAAGGGCGAAGTAATTGCATCATTACAATTTAAACCCAATCTCTCAGAACGAGAACTAACCTCTAGAGTAGAACAGGTATTCTTACTGGTTAGCTTCCGCGCCAGACGCGAGGGTGTGTTAGCTGACCCGATTACGGGCAAAGTCGGTACATTCTCTCCAGAAGCTTTAAATAATCTGCTACAGAAAATTCGCACGCTCCAATCACCCTTTGAAATTCAGGCGGTGGCAAAGGAAACGATTTTTACTGCCAGTACCTTAACGCTTGAGTTGATCGTTCGGCAAGATGGTGTAGAAGTCGGTCGTTTTGATTAAGTGAAGCTTGAATGAGCGCATGAAAGATTCAAGAATCTCGCGTCGATCTCTTAATTGGAATGCCTATGAGATCGGTCCATTTTTCTATCCTATAGGGAAACTTACATGCTTGCGATTTTTAGAATCTAATCTGATTTCGTCCGCCTTTTTTTGCCTCACGCACTTTGTCACTTGCACGTTGTAACAGAGCTACTGGATCTATGTCCTCAGGGATAAGTTCGACAACTCCAATACTGGCAGTCACTTGGAAGTGTTGCTTGTTATAGGCAGTAACAGTCTCCTCTTCCAAAGCTAAGCGGATTCGCTCAGCAACCTGAGATCCTTCACTCAGTTCAGTGTCGGGCATGATAATACAGAACTCCTCTCCGCCATAACGTGCTACCCAGTCTGTGATCCTAACATTGCCTTGAAGTACTTCTGTAGCGGCTTTAAGAGCGCGATCGCCCGTAGGAAAGCCATAGGTTCTATTGACCTCACCGAAATGATCTAGATCGAGGAGGGCAACGGTTAAGTGTCGATTATGCTTCTGAGACTTTTCTAATTCCCGCAGCAGCAAACGATCTAGATAGCGGCGATTGAAAACTCCAGTTAATCCGTCACGATCTGCCTCTGCTCGATACTGTTTGTAGAGCTTACGGGCTTTTAACACCATATAGCTTGCCATTCTTGCTGCCGCTACATGAATGCGATTTTCAAAATCGGCAATTAGTCCGTCTTGTCCATCAGCATCAGCGATCGCATCAAATTCACTAGCGGTCACAACGCAGTTACGCCCTTTTCCCTTGGCAGCATAGAGACACTGATCGGCTTCCTCCATGAGTTCTTCAAATGAGGAATGTCCGCTAAATGAAGCAACGCCAAAGGAAGCGGTGACTCGAATTGCATCAAATTCGTGGTTTTCAATTTGAGCCCTGAGAAACTCTGCGAAAGCTCTCCCCTGCTCAAGGCTACCGCGCATACAAACCACAAATTCCTCTCCACCAACCCGAGCGACAAGGTCAGAACCAAGGGCATATTGCCGCAATAGTTGTCCTATTTTTTGTAAGTTTGGTCACCAGCATCGTGACCAAAGGTATCGTTGAGAGCCTTGAAATGATCGAGATCTAAAAGGATAAGGCATAGGGGTTCCTCTGCATCATTGGATTCAATCATGCCGATCGCATAGTCTTGAAGCCTTTGACGGTTGGCGACACCTGTTAGGCTGTCAATAAGTGTCCCTGAATGCTTTTGTCGTCTATGCCACTCGCAGCGTCTTAAACGGAGAACTATCTGCGATGCTGCGTCCCGCCTGCATATCTCATCTTCTGCCTCCAACCAACTGAGAACCTCAGTCTCTTGATCAACTGTATCCACCAAAATCATCGTCGGGAGTCGAAGACTTATCTTGGTATTTTTGAGATTCTCAAGACTTTCAAAAATCCTAATATCAAGCACAAGAAGGTCAAACTTGCTTTGGCTGAGAATTAGCGGATCGATTGAATGTAGCTCAAAATCTGGGAACAAGTCTTTTGTTGTGGGCAAATCCATTGGACTGCACCAAGCAACTCGAATCACTATATCCTGTTCATCCATCAGCTTTACTTCTATTACCCAACAACCTTAGGAGAGGCTTGCTACTATGCCCCTCATGATAATTTAAAGCCTAGCGACTGAATTTAGCGGTAACCAACAATCTTAATCTACTACTAAACCGTCTCCTTAATACTATTTTCAAATAAAAATGCAACGCATTTGGTTTGAACATACTGTGCGCTGCGCGGAAATCAAAATCCGAATCTGTTGCAAATTTAGAAGAAATTGATATTGGATCTGGAAACGTGCAAGATTTCGGTTGTCTCTAATTGCTATTGACTGTCAAGCAAAACCATTGATGGCGTAACAGATCGTTCTACGCGTATCCACTGCCGCAATTGGTCATTCATTCACAGATTATAGTTGCGGGAGCTTTTTTACATTTTCAAACAGCTTCTTAGCCACTCACACTTCCTGTACATGGCTAGCGAATGCTCACTTCTACTTGGCTTTCTTCTTGCAAGGTCAACACAGAGAAGAGCTGGTACAAAGTGTCAGCTCTTCTCTATTTAGAACGTATAAACTTGGAATGTTTCATCTCAAGGACACAATTCGATTTTCTATGTCCATGCATTGCAGAGCTAGTGCAGAATTGGTTCGCAAAATCTTGAGCTAGGGAGCGTGAGTGCGATATAACATTAGTAAATAATTAAGAAGAGAAAGTGATTTGAGTACCTAGTCCACCAGATTCATATTCCTTCCCAAACACCTTTCTGAAGATCCCAAAGGCTAGATGCCCAGTACAGTGAGTAGGAACGATATGGCGAACACCTAACTCATTTTTTAATTGAACTGCAAGTTTCTCAATATAGGGTTTGTCATAAGGGAATAGATGCAGACCACCGACAACAGTATCGACATTCCGCCCCAAAGCTGTTTTGGTTGCTTGCACGATTTTTTCAATTCCTGTATGCGAGCATCCCGACACTACAACTTCGCCTTTGCTGGTTTTCAGCGCTAAAGAAAGTTCTGGCAATCCAGCTAAAGCAGGTTTTTCAGGAGAATTGGGTGGATATCCATTGAACCCGCCAAGATATGGAGATTTTGTTGCAATCAGGGTGATTCCAGGGGCAACTTCTAGATTCTTGCTGAGATACTGCACGTTTTTGGCTTGGTAAAACCTGCCACTAGGTGTGAGAAATGCTTTGTCAACTCCCGTCTCAAAATATCGTTCTTCAGGGGGCAGTTTGCTTGCCGCCGTGGGATCGGGGCCACCGAATACAAAGTCACGGGATGCGCCTAAAGTATTTACGTCTTCGGGCAGATAGATTTTGACATTGGGATTAACACTGACAAGATAATCAAATCCGCTTAGGTGATCTGCATGGGGATGGGACAACACAGCAAAGTCGAGCGTTTTTAGGTCTAAACCTAATGCTTCCACATTTTTCTTGAAGGTATCGGCATTATTACCGCCATCAAAGAGAATTCTTTTCCCGTTATATTCTATGAGGGAGCTATAGCCCCAGTCTTTAATCAAACGGAAATTCCTTTTCCCAAAAGCATCATACAAACTGACAATCCGATTTTGAGTTGAAGGCGCTGCTAAAATCTTTTCGGGAGGCGCAAAAAAACTGAAGGAGAGAACTGCCATGAAAGCTACTACAAAGGCAAGCATGGCTGTAAGTAGGCGATTTTGTTTCATAAAATTGGTAACTCCAAGATGGGAGAGATAGCGATCGCGCATCTACGGTATTCCTATCGACAAACTGTACTTTGTTGACCCAACAATATCATGCAGGATTTAGTGAAAGCAAGAATGAAAAATTGGTAATAAGCGATCGCTCGATCTCGCGTTTATTTCTAAAAGGAAGTTGCAATGGCTAGAGTGATTACCCAAGAGATTCTTTGATAGTTCTTCTAATCTGGTCTGGAACTTGCTTGCTATTTGTAAAATACCTCACTTATTTAAAATGATATATTTAGCTATATAAATCCTGTAGGAATCCCATTAGTTTAATCTGTGGACTTAAATCTAATGACCCAAGCGATCGCAACGAATAATCTGGAATTAATTCAGCCATTAGCTCATCCAAAAGTTTTGACTGATGAGCAGTTCATGTCATTACCTGAAGATGGCAATTGTTATGAGTATGTGGATGGAGAGCTCGTCATTGCGGCAAATTCAGGTGTAGAGCATGGATATTTGGCTCTTACTCTCGGATATTTTCTGACCGGTTTTGTGCGGACTGATAAGCTTGGCGTGACTTGTGATTCTAGTACTGCTTTTAAAATGAAGACTGGTAATAAGCGATCGCCCGATCTTGCGTTTATTGCTAAAGAACGGTTGCAAGGGCTAAAGCGCTTACCAAAAGGATTTTTTGATGGCGCTCCCGATCTGGCTGTAGAAATTATCTCTCCTAATAATACTTTTGAGGAAATCCATAACAAGTTGGTGGAGTATTTTGAGAATGGAACTCGCTTAGCATGGGTGATTTTACCTGATGAGGAATGTGTATTGGTTTACCATAAACCTAAGCCTTCTAAGCTTTTGCAGCTAGAACATAGCCTTGATGGTGAAGATGTAATTCCCAATTTTAATCTTCCTTTATCAGAGTTGTTCCAAGAGTTATCTTTTTAAATAAATGATGCAGACTACACCTATTTGAACTATGTCTGCTTCAGCTAAATCTTTAAGAGAGATTGCTAAGGCGATCGCGCAGTTTTCTGGGCGGCTCAACTTTATCAAGGTTTATTTTGAATCATAGTTTTAAGAATATTATGCTGTACTTTGATAAGTAAAACTCTATTTAGGTACATTACTCTGCAAAAATCTTGTTATCACATTTATTGGTTGCTTTATCCGACAAGTTGCGTGATGCTAATCTTGTATAGGTAATCCACAAGATAATATATATATATATAGTTAGCCTACTTAACGCAATAAAATACCAAGATCAACCCATGTGCATTTGAATGACATGTTGCAACAATCTATCCGTTTAATTGATTTGGCTCCTGAAGAGTGGTTCTCAAGCAAAGAGACGAGTTCTATTTGGATAAGTTGTTACCGCATTTTTCGAGTTTTACCTGACAACTTAGCAACTTCTGGAATTATCAATTTACCTGATGTTGTCGTTGTTCCACTGTGGGGACAAGTTCGCTACACTGATGCAAGTCAAGCGAAAATAGTATTCATTACAGAGGAAAAATGGGAGTTTGATGTGTCTCAAATTCAGGAGAAAGACACTCTTGAAGGTGCATATATTTTATTGATTTCACCATTTGTTGTTGATGGTCAAGAACGTCCAGAGCCTGAAGTACGGCAGGTACTACAGGAAACAGTTGCTCTTTTTATGGCAATGAATGGTCGAAACACTGCTTTTGAACTTGTATTTGATAATATTCTTCCAATGACTGGTGAAAAGACAACAGTAATCTCCCCCATGGTTGAGAATCCGTTATGGTTTTCAGCACCGAATTTTTCCTCCGAGAGATTACTAGATATTCAAAGTGTGGCGAAAGCAATAGACCATTTGCCTCCAGAGGAAAAAAATCGCATCAAGTTATCGCTTAGATGGTTTGAGTTAGCAATGCGAAAACACGGTGTTGACTCCTTTCTTAGCTTCTGGATCGCACTTGAGACATTGTCGATGGATAATACAGATATTCGTCCAATAAATAAGACACTTGCTCGTGTATACGAAGTTTCTGTCCAAGAGGCAAATCAGCAGTTTGGAGTCGGTCGCGTGTTTGGTCTGAGATCCAAAATCGTTCACCAAGGTCATATTGCATCTATTCACGCAAACCTTCAGCGATATCTGGAGGCTTTGTACAGTGATCTTCTTCTTGCCGAGCTAGATTTGCCATCAGAATATAAGGCACAATTAGTCCTGAATGACCCAGAGTTTGATTTAATATCATATGTGACGGTTTAGCAATCGGCCGCACACGGAACGTTTTTGCTCAATCATTTATGATGCAAAGTGTATCGGTGTCTGGTGAGCCGCAGTCCGTTATATTTAACTGATGCGCCCGTTAATGTTATCTGTTTCACGCCAAGATGAGGTAGTCAAAAATAGTTCGCTTCGTTGTTGAGTTCCGAGAAGTTATCGGTGATTCCTTGCAGGATGCGTTTCGCCGCAAAGACAAGTAATTGTGAAGCGATCGCACATTTTGCTCGTGGGTTCTAAACTTTCAACAAATTTGGTAATTGACGCATATCCTCAAAAACTAACTTTGCACCTGCGGAAATTAGCGCCTCACGATGGGAAGAGTTGCGATCGCTGGGCGCATACCCCAATACCCGCATCCCTGCGGCAGATCCCGCTTGTACACCTGTAACCGAATCTTCGATGACCACGCAATTTTCTGGTGCATAGCCCATTTGACTGGCGGCATGGAGGTACAGATCGGGAAAAGGCTTGGGGCGATCGACATGGTGAGAGCTATATAACTTTCCATCAAAATGATGCAACAGATTTGTTAATCCCAAGACCAGTTGAATATGTCGAGGACTGCTATTCGATGCCACACATCTTGGTAAGGTAAGCTCTTTTAATGTGTCAGCAATTCCCGAAATTGCTTGAAGTTCTTGCTGTAATGCTGCGATTTCTCGTTCTTTACCCCGTTCGAGCCAGATCGGAGGAACTGGTCTACCGTAGGTTGTCTCAATAATCTCTAGGCAAGTTGCGAATGATTTCCCCACAAATTTCTCGATAACTTCTTCATAAGTGATTGTAAAACCTGCTTCAGTTAATGTCTCTGCAAAAATACGGTTTACAATGGGTTCGCTATTTACCAGCACGCCATCACAATCAAAAATTACTAATTCCACATTTGCCATAGTTTAGCGAGCAGTTACTTTTTACTGATATTCTAGACGTTTAACGGGTCGTTCTGCTCAGCTACCGGGAGCAGAAGTCAGTGAGCGTTGTCGAACTGATTAGAAATCTTCTCTTGCAATCTCTTTGGGGTGATTCCCCGCCGCTTGCTGTGGAATAACTGCCAAGGTTAGTCTTGGAGTTCATACCTTTGATGATATTCTCTGATTGCCACAGCGATCGCCACAGTCACTGATCCTTTTTGGTTGGGCTGCTTGAATATCTGTTTGGGTATAAGTAGGATAGAAGTTAGATCTAAATCAGCTAGGGGAATGGAATCTATTTCAGTTATAGTCAAGATCGCGGCAGCTTCCGACACGCTGGGCGTTCCGACTTCTCGATCTACGGATGAATTAGGATTGGGAACGGCGATCGCACCAAGACTCTCTGAATTGTAGAAACGTAAAGGCAGATCGCGATCGCGACAAAATTCTAACAAGCCAACCTCATCCACCTTGCGATCGATGGTGGCAATACCTGCGATCGCTTGTTCCGATAAGTGGCGAGAACGGCAGGCGATCGCGATCGCCTGTGCGATTGTTTGTGCAGATGTACCGCGTTCGCAACCTATTCCTATCCATAACACCCTCGGATGCCATTGCACTTTAGGGAAATCCGACTCAGGCGAAAACTGCCTTTGAATGTGGCTAATCCAAACTCGGGCTTTAGGCGAAGGAGTGGTATTGTGAATTTCAGGAAATCCAAACTGAAAGGAATGTCCCTCTGGTAGATGGGTTTGCCAAAGCGTAGAACCGACCTCTTGAATTACCTGAATTGGCTCTCGACGAGCGATCGCATCATTCACAGCTTGCCAATTCCCAGAACCACGTTGCCAGCCCAGAGGTTCGCCTAACGTCTCTATATCCAGCAATTCCATATCACCCATTGGAACTCCGATGGAAGCTTGTGGAATCAATCGTTAGGAATCTGCGATCGCTTCAACCTTTGATTCTATTTTGGCTTCTATTTGAGACTCAACTTGAGGTTCTAAGGTCGCTTCAATTGGTGGTGCACTAGTCGTTTTAGCACCTACCTCTACAGTAATTTTTGTATCAGCTTGTAGGGTGGTTGGCAAGGGCTTTTGCAAGTTTTGGGGCACACTCACAACAACATCGCTATCCAGACACATAGACTTGAGCTTATCGACAAACAACGAAGACTCTGCAAATAGCTGCATATTTTCTAGTGCTGAGCGATAAACATCAGAGACATGCGGGGGAACCTGTGCAGTAGAAACAGATCTAGGAGAAGATACTGGAATCGAGTTTTTGCTTGGCTTGGCTGCGATCGGCTGCTCTTGCTTGCGACTAGATTTAGGCAGAGGGATGCGCTCTGAGAGATTTTGAGTGGAAGTATTTTGAGTGGGTGAAGTTATGGAACGACCTACACCCTTTGATGTCTCAGGCTTAGGTGTTTCAAGCTTCGCTGGCTCATTTCTAGGCAGTTCAGCTTTAACGGTTTTCGCTTTGTCCGTTGTATAGGTGACTTTTTGAGGATGATTCGAGAAAGCAGCGGGGAGCTGCGTCACAAAGTCACCGCAAACCAGACGCTCAAATTCTCGATTAAACCGACAATGAGGTTCTCCTTTACGTTCCCAAAAGGACAAAATCTGGTTAACAGATACCGCTTTATAGCGTCCCTGAAATAATGATTCTACGATCGCGAGGCGAACCCAGCTAGATTCGTATTTGCTCCACACTCGGGCGAGATCGTCAGTCGTGTAACCGCCGAGGTCAAAGCTATAGTATTGCAACATGGCAATTACAGTGTCCATGAGGCCTCACGGGATTCTTACTAGAGTTGAGCCAACAATTTTCATAATTGACAGTCTCACTATATTACATTGCTGCGATTCTAGCTATTATTTCAGGTTGCCTACTGGCAAAAACTAAGCTTCTGATGTTGAAACCTTGAGTGCGATCGCTTGAGCAATTGCCTTTAAAGCCTTTGCCGAAGCAGATTCAGGATGGCTGAGCGTGATTGGAATGCCGCGATCGCCGCCTTCTCGCAGCCCAATTTCTAAAGGAACGCAACCCAACAAAGGTAAATCTAGCTCTGCGGCGGTTTTTGCCCCACCCCCCGAGCCAAAAATGTCATATTGCTTATCGGGCATATCAGGCGGAATAAAGTAGCTCATATTCTCTACAATCCCTAACACGCGCACGTTCAGGCTTTGGAACATCTTGAGTCCTTTACGCGAATCTAATAGAGAAACGGTTTGGGGCGTTGTGACAATGATTGCCCCAGCAATCGGGACGGACTGCGTTAGGGTTAACTGAGCATCTCCCGTTCCTGGAGGCATATCAACAATCAAATAATCGAGCGTGCCCCAGTTAGCTTGATATAAAAACTGACGGATGACGCCATTTAGCATGGGGCCTCGCCACATCACAGGCTGATCTTTTTCGATCAAAAATGCCATCGAAATCATCTTCACGCCATGATTAAATGCTGGCTCGACAATATCTAAGCCCTCGGCATTTTTGGTTACTTGAATCTGTGCGGCATCCATACCCAACATCACAGGGACATTGGGCCCATAGATATCCGCATCAAGAATGCCTACCTTTGCCCCCATCTCTGCTAGCGTAACTGCCAAATTTACAGCGACAGAGGTTTTACCAACACCACCCTTGCCACTAGAAACAGCAAGAATATGTTTCACCCCTTCAATGCCTACGCCAGTTCCTACACTGGTAGCTGAATCTTTAGCGATCGCTGGTGTTTCGGTAATAACTTTCACCCAGACATCTTTTACTGCGGGTAAGGTCTTGATTGCGCTTTTACACTGTTCGATCAGAGCATCTCGATACGAACTACTGGGATTTACCAAGCTAAAACTCACGACACCAGATGGTTTGACCACAACATCCCGAATCTTATTGAGATCGACTAAGCTTTTTTTCTCTTGAGGTTCTAGGATCGAAGTAAGTACGTTTAGAATTTGTTCGGGACTAGGTAATTCGGACATGAATAGAAACCTGATGACATTGCTGTAGATATTTTGACCTTTGTTGCCACGTTTGCCAAATTTCAACTTTCCACATGTTGATGAAATTGAGCAAACCTACTGAGTTGCTGGTATAACTTATAACTACTGATATCAATTGGTAATTTGAGATTTAAGCTTAATTTTGCTATCTT
This sequence comes from Tumidithrix elongata BACA0141, assembly GCF_036349135.1. Taxonomy (NCBI): domain Bacteria; kingdom Bacillati; phylum Cyanobacteriota; class Cyanophyceae; order Pseudanabaenales; family Pseudanabaenaceae; genus Tumidithrix; species Tumidithrix elongata. The sequence goes on along the minus strand of NZ_JAZBJZ010000055.1, from coordinate 13,836 downwards.
CAGTAAGTCACAATCGGAGTCAACGCATGAGTGCTGAAATTGAAATTCTTGAACCATCTGGACGCTTAGATGTCACTAGTGCTAGTCAATTTCGCCGCCAAGTCAGTCAAATTTCTACCAATAAGCCGAAGTTTCTGCTAATTGACCTCAAGGAAATTAGCTTTATGGACAGCTCTGGTCTTGGTGCACTTGTTTCAGCATTAAAGACGATGCGTAGTGTTGATGGAGACATGGCAATCTGTTCTGCAAGCGAGCAAGTACAGATGTTGTTTGAGCTAACGAGCATGAGCAAAATATTTAAAATCTACGCTAGCCGTGATGACTTTAATGCAAAGGTAGGGGCAGGCTAGAAAATCTCGGTGGAACGATCTGTAATTTTTCTTTTGGAATTGCACAAGGGATTTAACTTGATTTTCGGGGCAGTATCACGAGGTCGCTGTTTAGATATGTCTGTAATCTCTTTATAAGAAAAGTTTGGCAAAGAGGTCAAATAAAACCTTTCGTGGATTTTGCGCTTTCTAGTAGCAGGTTTCTTTCTAGCTAGAAAAGCGAACTTCAAGTAAAGATAGGTCATCATCTAGATTGTTTTGACCAGTTTTGTTTATTTGTTTGGCACAGCTTAAAGCATACTCAATCGGTGAAGTTGCTTCGCCAGCTTCTGATATGCGGCTCTCAGGAAATTGCATTAACGTGTCAACCAATGCCTCAATTCCCCAAATGCTGTCATCTTCTAGGGGAATTTCATAGGCTCCGTCACTAAATATGTATAGGGCACTTCCAGCCTTAATCTCACAGAAGGTTTCTTCATATTCAACATCGGGCATCATGCCAATTGGTAAACCAAAAGTCTTAAGCTGCTGTACTAGGCGAGGTTTGGACTGAGCGTCAGATTGAGCGTTGTCTGGACTAATTAAAACTGCTGGGGGATGACCACCACTGGCATAGGTGAGTTGGCGAGTATTTTTGTTATAGACGCCATACCAAATCGTAAAATACATATCTTTGTGATCTGACATCTGAAAGTTGGTGTTTAGATCGCTTAAGACTTCACTGGGCTTGCGAAAATTAGTTGCTTCTAAAGGGTGCGTGCGACTGCGTAGTCCTCTAGTTCGCAATAGATTTAAAACGGATACTGAGAGCAAAGCCGAACCTACCCCATGACCCGACACATCTAGCAGGTAGACCACAAAATTGTCGTCATCTAGCCAGTAATAGTCAAAGCAATCTCCGCCTAGCTGTGTGGAAGGCAAAAAGCAAGAATGAATGGAAACGTCATCTTCTAGATCGGGCGGCAAGAGCGATCGCACATATTCGGCAGCCTGAGACAATTCGTTTTCGAGTAATTGCTTTTGTAACTGTAAGTCATGATTTGCCTGATACAAACGTAGCCCCGCTCTCACCCGTGCTTTTAACTCATTGATTCGGGGTGGCTTTGCCAGAAAATCATCAGCTCCAGTTTCAAACCCCTGTACTAAATCTCCTTCTTGATCTCGTGCCGTCAACAAAATAAAGTATGTATTGGCTAGCTCGGGAGTTGCCTTAACGCTACGGCAGACTTCTAGCCCATCAATCACAGGCATCATCCAATCACAAATAATCAGTGAGGGATGTAGACTTTTTGCAATGCGCAGACCTTCCCCACCATCTGCTGCCAATACGACTTCATAGCCCTGATTTTTGAGTGACCTTGATAAGGTCAGACGCATAGTTGGGTCATCATCAATAATCAGAATTTGAGACATACAGAGATTTTTATCCTTCGGGTTTAATATCTCATTATTTAGGCTATTCGACTGAAAAAGAGTTAGCGACCCTGTAGAACAGATCTTTCACCTTAGTCCAACGGCTTTCAAGACTTGAAACACTCAATGTATATAGATTGCCACGATTTGCCGAAACACTCACTAAGTCATGTCGGGACTCTCCATTGGTGCGTTTTACTGCATATTCAAGCAAATAATACGGTCTGCCATTGTCATCACGTTGTTCAGCACTCAGTAATTCAGCTTCTCGACCCGAACCTGGTGCTGCAATCACACGCTTTTGCAAGCGTAGTCCAACATCATTAGCATCGCCAATATCTTGCAAGTTTTTGACACTTTCAAGTTTACTAATCACCACAGAGACAATTTCCGATGGCTCAATGATGTCATGGAATAAGACATCTGGTCCATCTTTTAGTTTGGTTTCTAGCCAGCCATTAGGGTAGAGAAATCGGTAACCATCTTTGCTGTCAACAAAGGGTACTAAGCCACTTGTAGGGGTAACACAGCCGCTCAAACAAAAGGTAAGCACCACCATTAAGGCGCAGACAGCACGTTTTAACATAAGACTCTAAACAAAAAATTTTAATAAGATTGGGAATGAATAACTTATACAAGTTCTGAATGAGCAGATTGTCTGACTAGATTCATGTTGCATAACGCTTCTAGCATATCGTATTGGCTGTAGAGAAACCTGAATTCTGTGAGTTCTCTTGGCAAATTAACACCCTAAAGTGCATGTGTTGATAGGGGTTGGAATTTTTCCATAAAACTATTGATTGAATCTCTAGCTTTAGACTGATGTCTTGTTCGCCAAAATTAATTTGGTTTCTAACGATCGCAATATAATTTAATTAAGTAATACAGCGAAACGTTACGCTTCATTGCAAAATTCGTAGGCGATCCTACCTACCGTGATAGCTTCTATCTATAAGTTAGACGATTTATTAAGCAACTTCACATGAGAGAACAAATCCTTGATCGTTTTGATTTGATGAGTCGCCAAGAAGATTTGAGCGAGTACGTGGCGCACCTACAACTGCACATGGCTTTACAAGCTCGTAATCTTGTACCTTCTTTGCATGGCGATCGCTCTTCTGTTGACAGTCGTAGTCAACTTTTACAGCAGACCCAAGCTGATTTCGAGAAATTTGCCTCGCGCCAGTGAGATTTAGCTCACAATCCTGAAATCCTAAACTAAATAAATTTAGAGAGCCTGCTTTGTCCGCAATGATGCGATGCAATTGCAGGCTTTTTATTGGCTTTATTTCCGTAGTCAAGAGATGGCGCCTGCAGAATATTCCACATAGGAGTAGTTCCTCAATTGGCAAAAATCTACTGAAAGCCAAAAGCTGAAAACTGAAAACTGAAAACTGACCACTCACTAACTACTGCCCGCACAACGACCAAACATAAAAGGAATAAGAAACTCCAACGCATTAGCTGTAAAGCCTGATGAATGACTGCCACAGTTATGGGTTGGATCGGATCTCCCAAAAGCGGTTTGACGTTCATAACGCCTTTGTAGAGGTTATTCCCACCCAATTGCACGCCTAAGGCAGCAGCAAATACGCACTCACTCCAACCTGAGTTAGGACTAGGATCGTGAGGGGCATCTCTCTGGCAAATACGCCAGATATTTAGAGGATTTTGCCGCATCATTAACATGCTTAAAATTGCTACAAGAATTACGGTCAATCGACAGGGCAGCCAACTCAAAACATCCTCTAATTTGGCGCTAAACCAGCCGATATGGGTATAGGGTTCTCGTTTATAGCCAATCATCGAGTCCAGCGTACTAGCGGCTTTATAGGCTAGGGCTAGAGGCACTCCCCCGATCGCGGCATAGAATAACGGGGCAATCACGCCATCTGTGCAGTTCTCTGAGACGGTTTCTAAGACTGCGCGTAAAATGTCTGGCAATTCCAGATTGTCCGTATCCCTCCCCACATAGAGGCTTAGAACCGATCTAGCTTGTGCGATTTCCCCTGCCTCTAAGGGTTCGATCACAGCGATCGCGGCATCTCTAAGACTCCTGCCTGCAAAACAGCTTGCCAGTAGAATGCTCTCTACGCCAATCCCTAACCAGCGATCGAGCCGATAACATGCCTGCACGATAATTCCACCGATCGCTGCCACACCAACAAGCAAGACTAGATTGAGCCCTATGCCCGCCAGTTTCTGACCTAAGGGTGTTTTAATATTTTTGAGGATGATGTTTTTCCCAAAAGCGATCGCCCATCCCATCCCTTGAACTGGATGCGGAAAGCCCCAAGGATCGCCAATTAACCAGTCTAAGAAGCTCGCAATCAGTAAAGGTAGAATTCTCAACTCGGTAAGATCGCTGACAGAAAATGGCAGATTAATCATCACTTCTAATTCATTTACTCTGCTATGCTTGCAAGCATAAATGTCTCAGAATAACAAGTTGGTCAATGCTGCATCAAGATGCTGCTCCTTACCTAGTCTCTTTTGTAGTGTCAGCGTTAGTTGTATGGCTTAGTACACCCCTGATTCGCTCCATTGGCTTAACAGCGGGACTAACAGATAAGCCTAATGAGCGCAAGATGCACACAACACCTGTTGTTCGTCTTGGTGGGGTCTCGATTTTTTTAGGCAGTCTTTGTGCCCTTTTACTGGTTTGGTGGATTGGCTGGTTTGGCACCATCCCCACATTCAAAGAATATGAAATTTGGGGGGTGACGATTGGCGGTGCTGCTTTCTTTTTACTTGGCTTAGCGGACGATCTATTCGATTTACCTGCTGTAGCTCGTTTGTTTATGCAGCTAGCGATCGCTGCTGCCGCTTGGAAAGTTGGCGTTAGAATTGACTTCGTTTCTATCCCGTTTATCGGCATTATCAAGTTTGGGGTTTTTAGCCTACCAATCACCATGCTTTGGTTAGCGGGTATGGCAAATGCGATTAACTGGATTGACGGTTTAGATGGTCTGGCAGCAGGGGTAACGACGATCGCTGCTGCGGTTTTACTGGTAACTAGTTTGTTTATGCAACAACCGGGGGCGGCTTTAATTGCGGCGGCGCTTGCAGGGGGCTGTCTAGGTTTCCTACGTTATAACTTTAAACCCGGAAGCTCAGCCGAAATCTTTATGGGGGATGGGGGAGCCTATTATTTAGGGTTTACCCTAGCAGGGGTGAGTATTATCGGCTTAGCAAAGAGTGTTGCTACCGTTGCCGTTTTACTGCCTTATATCATTTTGGCAGTGCCAATTCTGGACGGTTCGATCGTGATCTTGCAGCGCATTCGTAAGGGAGAATCTCCGCTATCAGCGGGGAAACACCATCTACATCATCGTTTGGTTAAAGCTGGGGTATCAAAGCGCCTAACCGTATTATTTATCTATGCTCTGACTTTATGGGTTGGTAGCGTTGCGATCGCAATTTCGGGCTTACCTGCTGGAGGAACCTACGCGATCGTTAGTACGGTTTTAATGCTTTATGCCTGTTGGCAAGTGTGGCTGAGAATCAACGCACATCTTGCCAAAAGACAAAGAGAGCATCAAAAAATGATGGCAAAGTTACCGCCATCTTCATCTGACCTCCCTAGACAAGAAAATGATTAGGCATTAAGACGGCCGACGAAACCGACCTTTGCGCTTGGCATTTTCAGCTTTGCGCTTGCGCTTTTCGCCTGCTGTCTCATGAAACTGACAGCGACGGATATCTGCCAGTAGTCCAGCTTTCTGGATCTTCTTTTTAAATCTGCGTAATGCAGACTCGATGCCTTCATTTTCTCCAACAATAATTTGAGTCATTTTCCTAGATATGCAAAATCACGCAGTAGATATTACGCAAGGTTTTTGTTTATAGCAGTAGCATTCAGACTTATAAAGATGAGTTTAAAAAAAGTTTTGCAGGGTTGGCTCTGCTTGAGGGCATTGCCCACGAGTCTCTTTCTAAAAATCTCTATTGCATCTAAAATTTACTACTTTTGAGTGGGTCTTTTTCTCAGTTTAATAGTTTATGACTAAAAATGAATCCATGGGCGATCGCGACTTTATTTTTTCCAGACTGCACTCGTGCGTGACAGTTGGGCAACATCAACAGGATCGAGTTTCCAGCCCAATGCACCAGCATTTTGCCTTGCTTGCTCTCCGTTTTTAGCACCGGGGATAGGAATTACATTGCCTTGAGCAATTAGCCAATTCAGGGCAACTTGGGCAGGGGTGCGATCGTATTGCGTGGCAAGTTGCTGAAGTAATTTTAATAAAGGCGAGAGTTTAGCTAGACTATCTGCCCCAAACCGACTATCGAGTTTTCTCGCCCCCGTAGGCGGATTGGTAATTGTATATTTTCCTGAGAGCAAGCCCTGCGCAAGAGGACTGTATGCCAAAATCGTCACACCAAGCTCTTTTGCCGTGCTTAAGATCCCGTTCGTCTCAATCTTTCGTGCCATTAATGAATACTGCACCTGATTTACCGCAAGGGGTATGCCCCTAGAAGCAAAATAAGCATGAGCTTCTCGCATTTGTTCGGCGGAGTAATTGCTCACCCCTACAGCCGCTATTTTGCCTTGCTTGACTTCATCGGCGATCGCATCGATTAAGGTCTTTTGACTCATCAAAAAGCTAACGGGTTGATGGATCTGATACAGATCGATTTTTTTGAGCTGTAGGCGCTCTAAACTCGCGGATACGGCATTTTTTACAGCTTTAGCACTGACACGACAGGGAAGAGGCATATACTTGGTAGCGATCGTCAAGGAACCAGCAGGACTACTTTTAATCAACTTCCCTAATATGCGCTCGGACTCACCCAAGCCATAGACTTCGGCTGTATCAAACAGGGTGATTCCTGCGGCAATCGAGGCATCATAGGCCGCTTTTATTTGCTCTAGACCATAGTCTTTTCCATAGGTCCAAAAAAACTTATCGCCCCAAGCCCAAGTCCCCAAACCAAGGGGGGTAACTTGCAGACTTGTTTTACCAAGCGTAATCGTTTCCATAGATTTTCAATTTTAGGTTAGTTAGCGAGATAGAGGGCTTAGTGACTTTTTATCAGTTTTTATACCTCGTTGCAGCGATCGCCTAACACATCCTACGGAAGGATTATCTACAGCAAAGCTACCTAACCATCAGGCCAGGTAGCTTTTAAAAATAAACTTTTCAATCGCCAAATTAGCGTTCGATGTAGAAGAACAACATACCCATGGTAGCTGCGGGCAAGAGCCAGCAAACAATAGGGATCAAAATCCAAGGGAGATAAGAAGCTGCGTAAGAACCTGTCATGTTAAAAATTCCTTACTAGGGTTGTTAGTAGAATGTTCAAATCGTTACAGAGAGCTGGCGAAAGATACTAGCTGTAGTCAGTGAGAGAATGTATTCTTCATTGAGCTTACTTTGCGTAGTTGATCGCCCACTTTTACTTTAGCTGACTAAATTTAATTGACTAAACCACGAAAAATCGCATCAACAACTGAGAGATTTTGGATTAAAAAGTAGGCAACAAAAGCACCACCTGCGCCACCGACAAAAAATCCACCAGCAAATTCGCTCCAGCCTTCGGCTGTTTTAATGCGATCGGGGCTAGAATATGCTGCTAGCGTATCAGGAGCAGATGCAGACTTACCTCCCAAAGAAACAGTCCCATGGGCAGATAGAGCAACGGTGGCAATTAGCACCAAGGTAACAGCCGAGACAAAAGCGCCAATAGCAGCAAACTCAGAGTCACGGAGGGGACCAAACTTATACCAAGGACCAAGCAAGAAATATCCATGGGCTAAACCAACTTCCAATCCTCGCGTTAAGGGTGATAGCCCTGTGCGATAGGCAGGCAAATTACCGATAAAAGCTCTAGTAAATGCAGAATCGCTGATTGGGGTAGATAGATTACCCTCTTGGGGATCGCCTTTATATGGTTTGATGTAGTCCATAATTTATCTATAAGTACAAAAAGGATTTGATCTCACATTCTAGAGAATATGTAATTCTGAAGTTGCATCTTCAAGCGAGATCGTTAGAAAAGTTCACAGTCGATCGCTCTGGGGCATCCGATCTTTTCAAAATATCAGCCAATCAATTATGAAAACACTCAATCAAATTCAAGCGATTTTGCAAGAAAAGTTACAAGCGGAATATGTAGAAATCACCGATCGCAGCCACGAGCATCAGCATCATAAAGGTCGCATGGATGCCCCTGTTGGTAGCGGTCACTATGATGCTGTAATTGTATCGAATTTGTTTTTAGGTAAGACGATCATGCAACAACATCGTATGGTGTATGAAGCTTTGTCTGAGCAGATGCAAACGACGATTCATGCGCTCTCTCTTAAGACCTACTCTCCTAAACAGTGGTCAGCGATCGATCATTAACTTATTTCATGACAACAGAACGAGAACCCAAAATTAGCCTAGCCCTGTATCACTTGTTTAAGTGGTCAGTCGTCAGTCCAGCTTTACATATCTGCTTTGGTGCCCGTATTTACGGTGCGGAGTGCGTACCCAAAAAAGGCCCTTTAATTGTCGTGAGCAATCATGCCAGTGATTTTGACCCCTTAATCGTATCCAATTGCGTGGGGCGCCCCGTAGCCTACATGGCAAAGGAAGAATTATTTCAAGTACCCGTACTTAAAACCGCAATAAAGCTGTATGGGGCATATCCTGTCAAACGTGGGTCGGGCGATCGCGCGGCAATTCGGGCAGCCCTGAACGCTTTAGAAAGTGGTTGGGCAACAGGGGTGTTTTTACAAGGAACTCGCACACCCGATGGACGCATTACCGATCCGAAACTGGGGGCTGCTTTAATTGCGGCAAAAACTCAGACCTCACTTTTACCAATTAGCGTCTGGGGAACCGAGAAAATTTTGCCGAAGGGAGCTAAATTCCCCAGTCTACATGCCGTCACCATCCGCATGGGAGCGTTAATTCCACCACCTGCTTCGGGCGATCGCGCTGACCTAGAGGCAACCACCAAACGATGTGCCGATACGATCAACGCCCTACACGCTCAAGGACGCTAGTTGAACTGGGATAGGGAGCTAGACTTAATTTTCGCCCACTAAATCCCCCAGACTTGGGGGATTTAAAGAGATTTCCCTCCCCAGAATTGGGACGTAGAGTTGTTGCTCGTAACGGTGCAAAGTTAATGAACCAAGTGCTGCTGAATTAACTGGCTGAGATGATCTGTCCAATGCTGTGCTAGATCGAGGGTTTCGGCTTCTACCATGACGCGCATCAGAGGCTCTGTTCCTGAAGCCCGCACGAGTACCCGTCCGCGATCGCCTAGATCGTGGGTAGCACAATCGATCGCTTGCACGATCGGATCGCAGTTTTGCCAGTGTCGGCGCACTTCCCGATCTTCAACGCGTACATTCTTTAGGAGTTGTGGGAAAGGCTTAAAGCTCTGTTGCATCAACTCAGATAGAGGCGATCGCAGTTTGACCAAGGCGGCAAGGTGTAAAGCTGTCAGCAAGCCGTCCCCACTCACCCCATAGTGCCGACACAACACATGACCAGACTGTTCGCCGCCCAGCATCGCGCCTGATTTCACCATCTCTGCATGGACGTACTGATCGCCAACGGGCGTCCGCAGCATTTGTCCGCCTAATTTTTGCCATGCGCGCTCAAACCCAAGGTTAGCCATCACAGTCGTCACAATGGAAGCGTTGGGTAAACGCTCGGAATGGAGCAGTTCCTGTCCCCATAAATAGAGAATATAGTCACCATCGACACCCCCCCCATGACCATCCACAGCTAAGACCCGATCGGCATCGCCGTCAAAGGCAAAGCCCATATCCGCTCCCAATTCTTTGACGGCTTCTTGCAGAGGCTGAAGGTGCGTAGAGCCGCAGTTGACATTAATTCGTTCGCCAAGGGGGCGATCGTGCAAGCAAATTACTTCTGCACCTAGGCTTCTAAAAATATCTGGTGAAACTTTGGTTGCCGAACCCCATGCCAAATCCAAGACGACCTTGATGCCCCGTAAGTCCGTTTGAATCGACTGTTGCATCGATTCTTGATAGAGCGAAATTAGCTGCGATCGCTCCTTGTAGCTGCCCCAATGATGATGGTTTCCTTGCGTATTTTGGATTGTATTGCGATCGCTGTTGCAGCGATCGTTATTCATCATGAGCGATTCGATCTGGGCTTGCAATTCGCTACTGAGTTTTGTGCCGTCCGCATCAAAAAATTTAATACCATTATCTTCAGGCGGATTGTGACTGGCTGAAATCATCACACCACCAATGATTTCGGGCATTTTCGCTGCCAAAAAAGCTACGGCAGGGGTGGGGCATAGACCTAAATTCCACACATCTAAACCCGATGCTGTCAGTCCTGCTGCTAAAGCAGCAGATAGCATATTGCTCGAGGTTCGAGAATCTTGCCCGATCGCAATTACATGACGATTGGCACTACCTAGCGCGCGATTCCCTTCAGGATGCGTACCGCCGCGCAGAATTTCCCCTGCACTCACTCCAACTTCGAGAGCTAGCTGGGCGTTAAGAAACGTCCCAACATGACCGCGTATGCCGTCTGTACCAAATAATTTCATGTAATTCACCCTTCACACTCTGCCTAAGTCTGCCTATATTTGATTACCCATGTCTCACCGTTGTCAAGCACAATGCCCCACAAATACTCCTTTAGTTAGACGCTGCATCGACAAAATAGGTTTCAATTTGAGATTTATGAAACGCTCTGTGCCATCAGCGATCGGATCACCTTTTTTGTGCGATCAGAATTAAATATCTGACGCAGTACATCATAGAACTGCTCTTCATTTTGAGCACTTAGCTCTGGTAACTCGTCTTTAACTATACGCAATGGATACTCAGGTGAAACTGCGTGTTGAACATAAAATAGTTTGTAACGATATCCGCCAATAGCTGGTGCTTTGATATAAAAGTTGTGAGTAAAGCTATTTGAGAACTTTGGATCGTTGCCAAATGGTTCTGAAACAACCTCTCCCTCTAAAATATTTCGAGTTAGTTGGCTTAACATCGTCGCTTGTTGTCTCAAAATTGTAATAGGCGGCGTCGTATCGGGCACTCCAACCAAATCCTCAGGCCATAAATTTATCGTATTAGTCTGTACCATTGTTGTAATACCTCTCTGTTTATAAACTTAACCTGAATAAAAGTGGTAAGTGATCGGAAAAATTCCTGCTGTTTGGAGTTGAGCTATTTGAAGTTAGAAAACTTTGCTGTCCATCCGTTGTAAGTATTTGTAAAAATTCTTCATCCCAGTAATCAAGTAGGTCTGGGCGAATTAACACTTGGTCAAAAGTATTCCAAAAGTAACATACGTGATCGGATTTTCTGTAGTAGTAGGTTCCTGCGGGTGTGTTACCTTTATCTCCCAAGTGTCCCCACATTGGATTAAAGAAAAAAGGATATTCTCTGCCTTGAACTATTCTGCTTCCTTTGCGAGCAATATTCTGGGTCATCACACCATGTAAACCATTTGCTGAGACAACGCCACTAGAGAAAGGGTTCATATTGAGATCGCCAACTACAATTGTGCGGGAATGACCTGCCTCTGTTTCTCTAACCCTGATTTCTTGAGCAAGTCTCATTGCCTCAATATCAAGCGTTTCAGCACTAGCATTCAATAAACTCAATAAATGAGCTGCCACAAATAAGATTTCCTCACAAGTAGATAATGTGAGTTTTCTGATTGTGTAGCGAGAATTCTCAACAATCGGTTTAATAAAGTCACTTGGAAAACGGGTAAAGATCGCAATGCGATCGCACTCGCTTGGGGCATAGTGAAACTGAGCTGCTTGCTCCTCTGGATTTAGGGCAAGCAGCATAGGAGTTATCTGCTCACCTGTAAATTCTGCTAAAACAAGCACGTCTACTTCATGAACTGCTACCAATCGCGCGATCGCGGGTACGAGATCTTTACCATTTAGGTTCCAGAATAGGAATGTCAGCATTGGCTAGCGTAGCGACTAGGGCAGAATTTTTGCAGGAATTTTAATCGAGTTAACACAGCGATCACAAAGTTAGTTGGGCTTTAACTGTTAAGAAAAGTCAAGCATGACCGATAATAGTAAAGAAATACTAAATTCTAGGAAAATCGGCATACTCTCATGTCTCTCCCCATTCGTAATGTTGCCATCATCGCCCACGTCGATCATGGTAAAACCACACTCGTCGATGCTCTCCTCAGGCAATCTGGGGCATTTAGAGAAGGAGAAGCGCTAGTAGAGTGCGTGATGGACTCCAACGATCTCGAGCGTGAGCGCGGTATCACCATCCTTTCTAAAAATACTGCTGTTAAATACAAAGATACGCTGATCAACATCGTTGATACTCCAGGACACGCAGACTTTGGCGGCGAAGTCGAGCGCGTACTTGGCATGGTCGAAGGATGTTTGCTGATCGTGGATGCCAACGAAGGCCCCATGCCCCAAACTCGCTTTGTGTTAAAAAAAGCGCTAGAAAAGGGTTTGCGTCCTATGGTTGTGATCAACAAGATCGATCGCGAATTTGCCGATCCTCATATTGCGGTTAGCAAAGTTCTCGACTTATTTATCGAACTCGGCGCAGATGATGACCAGTGCGATTTCCCATACCTATTCGCTTCAGGTATGGCTGGCTTTGCCAAAGAAAAGCTCGAAGATGAAGGTATCGACATGAAGCCTTTATTTGAGGCAATTTTGCATCATGTTTCCCCACCCGTTGGCGATCCTACAAAGCCTTTACAATTGCAAGTTACCACCCTTGACTATTCCGAATATCTGGGTCGGATCGTGATTGGCAAAATCCATAACGGTACGATTACTACTGGTCAGCAAGCCGCTCTGATCTCTGAAGATGGCACGATCACCAAAGGCAAAATCACAAAACTCTTGGGATTTGATGGTCTGAAACGGGTAGAAATGGAATCTTCTTCCGCAGGGAATATTGTTGCTGTCTCAGGTTTTGCCACCGCTAACATTGGTGAAACGATCACTTGCCCCAACGATCCTCAGGCTCTGCCGATGATCAAGGTGGACGAACCAACGTTGCAGATGACATTCTGCGTTAATGATTCTCCATTTGTCGGACAAGAAGGCAAACTCGTTACGACTCGCCAAGTACGCGATCGCCTCATGCGCGAATTGGAAACGAACGTCGCTCTGCGCGTTCAAGAAGATCCCGAATCACCCGATCGCTTTGCCGTATCAGGTCGCGGTGAATTGCACTTGGGCATCTTGATCGAAACCATGCGTCGCGAAGGGTATGAGTTCCAAGTTACACAGCCACAGGTTATCTATCGCGAATTCAACGGGCAACTGTGCGAACCTTTTGAATGTCTAGTCCTTGATGTGCCAGAAGATGCCGTGGGTGGATGTATCGAGCGGCTCGGTCAACGTCGCGCTGAAATGGTGGATATGCAAATGTCAGGTGGCGGGCGTTCTCAGTTAGAGTTTGTCATTCCTGCCCGTGGACTGATCGGCTTCCGTGGTGACTTTATGCGAGCAACTCGTGGTGCTGGCATCATGAACCATAGCTTCCTCGATTACCGTCCTACCGCTGGCGAAATTAGCGCCCGTCGTAATGGCGTCCTAATCTCCTTTGAAGAAGGTGTCGCCACTGAGTTCTCCTTAAAGAATGCCGAAGATCGCGGTGTGTTCTTTATTAAGCCAGGTACTAAGGTTTATAAGGGCATGATCATTGGGGAAAACAATCGCCCTCAAGACATGGACTTGAATGTATGTAAGAGCAAGCAACTGACCAACATGCGGGCTGCTGGTGCGGATGAAATCGTGCAGTTACAAGCTCCGATCGAGATGAGCCTAGAGCGCGCCCTGGAATACATTGGCCCCGATGAAATGCTTGAGGTCACTCCAGAGTCCATTCGCTTACGCAAAATGACGAAGAAGTTCGCGAGACGTTAGTCAAGTTCCATCGATCGTTTCATTTAGAGATTCTATAGCCCCAAAAAAAGATTTACCCTCTTGATTTGGGGCTTTTGAAATAATGAGTGGGAAGGATGTATTGCCAGTTTTGGATGTTTTGGATTGGCAGGTAACGGTAGATGATGTGTTTGATTTGCTGTGCTTGGAATAGAGTACTGGACTTTGGACTAAAAAAAGAAAAAAAGGCAGCAGGTGCTTGGCACAAACT